>CAMOYX010000024.1 GCA_946630615.1 uncultured Mycoplasmatota bacterium | reverse complement strand
ATTCATATGTTAAGAATAAAGGATATCAAGAACTATCTAAATATGCTAATTATAACCATAAAGTAAGTATATTCTACCAAGATGAAACTAAAACTATTACTCTAAAAGGTAAATATAAAAATCTATCTAATGAAATAATTTTAGAAGATAACTCTACTATTAAACTAAATCTAAATAAAGAATTAGTAGATAGCCTAAAAGGATATGCGGTTCTACCTAATAGTACAATAACTACTAAAGTAGACATTAATTCTATTAAAGAAAAAGATGAACTATTAAATACTATAATTAGTTCAAATGAAGAACTAACATGTAAGTTCTTTATTAAGAACTATTCTCTAGAAGATGTTACATGTAAAAATAAAGAAAATACTAATAAATTAGACATACAATTCAAAAAATAAAAATAATGAACTAAATACTTGCATTATGATGCAAAAATGATTATAATAAGCCTTAACCAAAAAAGGAAGGGGTGTGTGTAATGGAAGAAATAAACATTGGAGATGTTTTCCGTTACTTTACAAGTAAGTTGCATATTATATTAATAATAACAACACTTGTACTATTATTAGGTATGGGTTATACCATGTTCATACAAAAACCTGACTATAAGGCTAGTACTCTAGTTGTTCTAGTTGGCAGTTCAAATAAGGATGAAAGTATAACTTCTACTTCAGAACTAAGTTTAAATAGACAATTAGTTCAAACTTATAGTGTCATAATTAAATCAAGAAGCATTATGGAAACAGTTATTAATAACTTAAATTTAGATATGACACCAGATGAATTATCAGAAAAAGTTACTTTAACAACTCAAAACAATACTGAGGTTATCAAGATTCAAGTAACAAATGGTGATCCAGCTAAAGCAAGTAGTATTGCAAATGAAATAGCAAAAGTATTCTCAAATAAGATAGTTACTTACTATCCAACTATTACTAATATTAAAGTAATAGATAAAGCTATTACTCCAACTACACCATATAATATTAATGTTGTAAAACAATATATTACTTATTTTGCAGCAGGTCTAGCTTTATCACTATTAGTAGTATTTGTAATCTACTATTTTGATAATACTGTTAAAACTCAAGAAGATATTGAAAGATTAGGTTTACCTGTCCTAGGTACTATTCCAATCCAAAAACATAAAAAGAAAAAAGAAGAAGGGAGTAGATAGACATGAACTTAAAAGAATTAGTAGTTTTAAATAAACCAAAATCTTCTCAAAGTGAAGCATTTAAAACTCTAAGAACAAATCTATTATTCTCATCCGTAGATAAAAAGATCAAAAGCATACTTATTACAAGTACAATGCCAGGAGAAGGTAAGAGTTACATTACAGCAAACCTTGCAGTAGCATTTGCTCAAGCAGGTACAAAAGTATTAATAGTTGATACAGATATGCGTAGAGGTAGACAAGATAAAATATTTAATATCTCAAATGAAGAAGGTTTATCAAATCTATTACTTGAAAATAATATAGGTGAAGCCTTCAAAAAATATATTAAAGAAACAGAAGTAAAGAATATTCATGTACTTACAAGTGGTATGGTTCCACCAAACCCAAGTGAGTTACTATCTTCTGATAAATTAAAGAAATTAGTTAATACTTTAGAAAATCACTATGATTTAGTAATTTATGACGGAGTTCCAATCATTGGTTTAGCTGACTCCCTATTAATTGCAAGCATAGTAACAAAGATAGTAATAGTAACTGCATATAAAGTAACTACTACTACAAATATTAATCAATTAAAGAAGAATCTTGAACCATTTAAAGATAAAATAGCTGGTGTTATTTTAAATAAAACTGAAGCCAAGAAGAGTTCTTACTACGACTATTATTACTAGGAGATATTATGATAGATATTCATAATCATGCTCTATTTGGAATAGATGATGGAGCATCTTCCATCATTGATTCTATAAATCTATTAAAAGAATGTGAAAAAGTAGGAATTAAAGAAATAATCTTAACTCCACACTACATTCTAGGAAGTAAATATAACAGTAATAATAAGGACAAACAAAAAAGACTAAAATATTTAAAAGAACAAGCTAAAGAAAATAATATAAACATAGAATTATACTTAGGTAATGAAATATACTACGATAATGATTTATTAAATCTATTAGAAAGAGGAGAAGCTACTTCTCTAAATAATTCTAAATACGTATTATTTGAATTACCTATGCATCAAAAAGTTAATTCTCTAAGAAATATAGTATTTGAATTAAAAGTAAAAGGATACATTCCAGTATTAGCACATCCAGAAAGATATTCTTATATTAACGATGATTTAAATTTACTATATGAACTAGCAAAACTTGGGGTATTATTCCAATGCAACATAGGTTCATTCTTTGGAATATATGGTAAGGAAGCAAAAAAAATAGTTAAATTATTATATAAACATAAATTAATAACTTTCTTAGCTACAGACTCTCATAAAAAAGAATCTAAATCATTAAAACTTATAAAGAATCTAGATAAAGTATTAAAAAAGAAAGATATCATAAAATATACAGAAACTAATCCTAAAAAAATAATAAATAACGAAGAAATAACTTTAGAAAACACTACACCATTTAAAAAAGGATTATTTTCAAAATGGAAATAAAAGAGACGTAAGTCTCTTTTTCTATGTTATAATAAATACAATAAGGGTTATAAGGTGATACTATGTTTGGAAAAGTAATAGAAACTAAAGAAAACTTTGTAATAGTAGAAAATATTAAACATGAAATAAACACTCAAATAAAGAATATACACGTATCATTTGAAGAACAAAATAGAACTATAATAGGTAAAGTATCTAATATAACTCTAGACACTATAGAAATATTCTTACTAGGTGAAATACAAAATAATAAATTTACAGAAGGTATCTATAAATACCCATTACTTAATAAACCACCAAGAATAATAACAGGTAATGAACTAGTAACAATGACAGGATCTCAAAACCTAAAAGATAAAAACACACTACTAATTGGTTCATCTACTACATACCCAAACTTTAAAATAACTTGTAACTTAACTAATATGTTTTCAAATCATTTTGCAATAATAGGTAACTCAGGATTTGGTAAATCATGTGGTACAGCAAGAATTATTCAAAATCTATTTAACCATGAAGGCTCTATTCCAAAAAACGCTCACATAGTAATGTTTGATGTATATGGAGAATATGATAAACCATTTAAAGCTTTAGAAAGTATAGAAGGAGTACATGTAAAATCATACAAGAATTCTAAAAATGATTATACAAATGTAATATCTCTTCCAGCATACTTCCTAGATGCAGAAGACTTAGCAATACTTTTAGATATTGATGACTCATCACTTATTCCAGTTCTAGAAAAAACATTAAAATATACTAAGATATTTACATCTAAAGATGAAAAAACAATAGACTATAAAAATAGTATTATTGCTAAAACTCTTTTAGAACTATTACTAAGTGGTAAATCATCTGCCCAAATAAGAGATCAAGTAATATCTATTCTAAATAAGTATCATACAGATACTTTAAATCTAGAATCTAAAGTAGTAGAACCTGGTTACACAAGAACTATAAGACAATGTCTTTTAATAGATGAACAAGGTAAAATTAACGCTATAGGTATTCTTTCTAATTACTTAAATAAATTTACTGAAGTAGATACTACAAATATAGATATACCTATAAATACTTCATACTCTCTAGATGATATTTATTATGCACTAGAGTTTGCACTATTATCAGAAGGTGCATATAACTCTGAGTTAATATATGAAAAGTCTCTAGCACTAAGAGTTCATCTATATCAAATACTAAACTCAGAAGAAAAGAAATTCTTTACATATGATAAATATATAACTAAAAAAGAATATGTAGAAAATTTATTTAAAACAGGTAATAATGAACCTATACAAATAATAAATATAAGTTTAGATGAAATAGATGATAGATTAGCTAAAGTATTAACTAAACTATACTCTAAATTATTCTTTAACTATGCCTTAAAGAATGAAGATAGAGCATCTTTCCCAATTAATATAATATTAGAAGAAGCTCATAGATATGTTAATAACGATAATGATACTAAAGTAATTGGCTATAACATATTTGATAGAATAACTAAAGAGGGTAGAAAGTATGGAGTACTAATGGGCTTCATTACTCAAAGACCTAAAGAGTTATCTGAAACTGCCTTATCTCAATGTTCTAACTTCCTAGTATTTAGAATATTCCACCCTGATGATTATAAGATAGTAGACTCTATAACATCTTCTCTAACTAGAGATGATCTAGAAAGACTAAAAACTCTAAGAAAGGGTATGGCATTAACTTTTGGTCAAGCCTTTGCACTTCCAATGATTGCTCAAGTAGACTTACCAAATCCGCTACCCGAGTCTTCTAATGCCAATATTATAAAAACTTGGTTCTAATATATGTAAAGTAACTAATAACACCTTGTTTAATTTATAACAAGGTGTTATTATAATTATAGTTTTGTAGAGTATAGCATAGGATTAAATAGGTACTTATGGATTACTTGTTTTTAGTAGTAATAAGTATTAAGGTATTTCCCTATCTTACTAGCATTTCTTACTAATTATCTGTAACATAAAGTTACAAAGAAATGTTACACAAAACATTTTAATACATTAATATCTGACAGACTTAAAAATGTTAACCTAACTTAATAATGAAATAAATTCTCGACGGAGATAGTTATTAACGTTAACTAAGCCATGGCATCTCTCAGGTAGGAGAAATTAATGAATTCAAATTTCTATTGTATTAAATTGAGATACGATAAGCCTAAAAGCTTATCGTATTTTTATATTTAATAAATACGCGCTAAAAATATAATATTTAGTTCAATTATAAACTATAACTTATAATTATAAAGTAATATGCTATAATTAACCTTACGAAGGGAGAGTTTGTATGACATTTGAAAGTACTATAGAGTTAGCAAAGAAAAAATACTTTAAAGAATCAAATCTCATATTTGAACTAACCCTAACAGATTACCAACGTCATTCATATTACATAAGATTAGATCTAATAAATGAAGATGCTTATATCTCATGGTTTATATTTGATAATATTAAAAACTTTAAAAAACTAGATAAATATATATCTAAAACCTATGTAAGTATTAATATGGTACTTCACTTAATAGACATTCTTCAAAGCTATGAATTAATACCATTCACATCTACTAAAACCCCAGACTCTCTAGTAAGCATTAGATATGTAAAAGATACTAAAATAAAAGAACATATCTCATTTTATAGATATATACCAAAAGAAATTAGCTATATCTCAGAATGCTTTGCTTTATTATTTAATGAATTACCATATAACATGGACCCAATACTATATGAGTTAAACGGTATTATCTTAAATGTTAAAGAAGTACTAGATGCAAAAGAAACATTCTTCTTTGATCTTAAAAAGAATAAACTAGAATCTCTATATAAAAGTGATGCTCTAGTAAGAAGAGGAGAAGAATTTATAGAAAATGGTAAAGTAAGATACTTAGAAAAAATAAGAGGAAGGTACTTCGCCATAGTAGAAGACGATAAATCATATGTAGTAATGGTTGAATATGATGAAGATAAAAAAGTATTACAAATGGATTGTAACTGTGATTATAAATATCACTGTAAACATGAATATGCTGTATTAAAATCTATTAAAGGGAATAACTTTAAAAGATTCTATAAAGTATCTTTTAAAGATCCTACTAAAAATATAATAGATGAAATAACAAGCTTTAACTATTTACTATGTCTAGGTACATTTGAAGATAAACTAATAGTTTTATATAACAATAAAAATATAATAACTGTACCTATACTAAATGAACACCATAAATCTAAATGGTACATTATTGAAGATGATGAAAATGAAACTCTAAAAAACGCTATAGAAAGAATTGAAAAAAGATGAATCCATTAGAATTATTAAATAATATAGATAATATTAAATATGGCTTTAAAGATAAATATGGAGTAGTACATAAGAATGCTAAAAAAGACTTCTTCTTATCTAACTATCATATTGAATCTGATGAAGTAATAAAAAAAGAATTAATAGGCACATGTATTGAGTCAGTAGAACTAATTAGATCTTTCTTTAAAAGTCATAACCTAGATATAGACTCATATATAATTTACTATGATAACGAAGAGAAAATAGCTTCGCACACTATTGCAGTACTAGAGTTTAATAACAAGTTCTATTACTTAGAAAAATCTCTAGTAAACATCGAGCCATCTATCTATAACTCTTTAAATGAAATATTAAATAAACTAATTAAAGAATATCCTAGAATGTATAAAATAAAAGACTTAGATAAGAATAAAATACATGTTTATAAATACTATAAACCTAAATATAACTTAACATATAAGGAATTTATAGACTATGTAAAAACATGTGAAGAAATAGATTGGAGAGTCTAATGCCAGAAATAGCAGAAGTAGAAACAGTAAGAAGAGTACTAAAGAGTAGAATTCTAAATAAACCTATAAAAAAAGTAACTATTTGGTATCCAGGTATGATTTTATCTAACATAGATGAATTTAAATCTAAACTAATAAATGAATCATTTATAGATATTAAAAGAAGAGGTAAATACTTATTATTAGAAACTAATAAATATTATTTAATAAGCCATCTAAGAATGGAAGGTAAATACTATATTAAAACTATAGATGATCCAAAAGAAAAACATGAACATGTAGAATTTCTATTTAACGATAACACAGTACTAAGATATAAAGATGTAAGAAAATTTGGAATAATGAAATTAATAAATAAAGATGAATTAGATAAAGAATCATCTATTAATAAATTAGGTCCAGAACCTTTATCTAATTCATTAACTATAGATACTTTATATAATAATTTAATTAAAAAGAATACCAACATGAAAACATCTCTCTTAGATCAAGAAGTAATGTCTGGTCTAGGAAATATCTATGCGGATGAAGTGTTATTTGCTAGTAGAATTTCTCCATTTAGAATAGCAAATACTATTACTAAAGAAGAAGTTAAAAGAATAATAGACACATCTAATAGAATAATATCTAAAGCTATAGAAGAAGGTGGAACAACAATTAGAAGTTATACATCTTCCATAGGAGTAGAAGGTAACTATCAAAACTTCTTGCAAGTACATAAAAGAGAAGGTATGCCTTGTAACATATGTAATACAAAAATAACTAGAACTAAACTAAATGGTAGAAGTACATACTATTGTCCAAAATGCCAAAGTGTAACTAATAAAGAAGTGAAATAATCACTTCTTTTTAAGTACTATTTAAATAATATAATATATATATTATAATTAAGAAGATAGGGTGAGTATATGAATAATAATAGAATTAAAAATTATAGTATTAAATTACTATTATCAATAATTACACTTCTTTTAATAATAATTAGCTCCTTTAATACGATATCATCATATGAAAATATATCTAATAGTAATTCTATTGCTGGTTTAATATCGATATTACCAAATAATATGGTTAGAATAAAATTCGATCCAATGGGTGGAAGTATTGATTCTATAGATAAAGTTGTAACTATTGGTGATAAATATGGTACATTACCTACACCTACTAAAGAAGGATATATATTTGATTATTGGTATTTAGACAGTGAAGATAATAAAATTACTTCAAGTAAAATAGCTGAGTCAAATAAAAATATAATATTAAAAGCTAAATATATAAATTTAAATGACATAGCAATTTTAAAGGAAAACGCATTTATTGATGAGTATCACGATATTCCTCGTTATATGAAAGAAAACTATGATTTTAAAACAATAAAATATTGCACTAATAATTATAAAATTAACGCGGCAGATGAGGAATCAAAAAATCCTGTTTATGTATGGAGAACAACTAATAATAATGAAGGATTTATATGCTACTATAGTGAATATCCAATATATCTAAAAAATGAGGAACTTGCATCATCAAAATACGGTAATAATGAAGTATGGAAAAACTTAGAAAAAGTAGACTTTTCACATATATCAGGTACACTTCAAACAAATACAAGTAACATTTTTCAAAATGTTGTAAATTTAAAAGAACTTGATATATCAGGATTTAACACAAGTAATATTGTTGATATGAACAGTATGTTTAAGGGATGTGAAAATTTAACATCACTAGATTTATCAAATTTTGATACAAGTAATGTAATAGATATGTCATCAATGTTTTATGGATGTTCTAACTTAATATCACTAGTTTTAACAAATTTTAATACATCAAATGTTACAAATATGAGTTCAATGTTTTATGGTTGTCGTAGAATAAAAAACTTAGATTTATCAAATTTTGATGTCTCAAACGTTACAAATATGAGCTATATGTTTGCAAACAATTTTGATGATGCTCATATTTCAATTTGTGATTATGAAATAATAGATGATGAAGGAAACATATATGATTATTGCGTAGAGGATTCAAACAAAGCAAATAGAATCAAAAAAAATGAGCAAGAACATAATACAGAATACGACTATGGTCCCTTATTAGAAACACTAAATATTTCATCGTGGAATGTAACTAATGTAAAAAATATGAGTAACATGTTTGAAAACGACACAAATCTATTAAATTTAGATTTATCAAATTGGAATACCAAAAACTTAGAAGACATTAGCTTTATGTTCAAAAATTGTGTCTCACTAAAATATGATGAATTCTTATATAGTTTTAATACAAATAATGTTAAAAATATGGCGGGACTATTTATGATTGATGCAGTAATAAATTATTACGGATGTGAATACTCAAATAAAGTATTAAGAAATAGTTCATTAGAATCAGTAGATCTTTCCTTGATCAATACAAGTAATGTAACAGATATGAGTTATATGTTTAGTGGATGCAACTTTATAGAACATATAAACTTATCATATCTTGATACAAGCAATGTAATTGACATGAGTAATATATTCTCAAAATGTAATTTTAAATCTTTTGTATTTCCAAATATAAATACAAGTTCCTTAAAAAATGCAAGCGGAATGTTTGACTCGTGTAAAAAATTAATCACATTGGATTTATCTAATCTTAATACATCAAATGTTAATGACATGAGCTCAATGTTTTCATGGTGTTCTTCACTTAGAAGTTTAGATCTATCAAGATTTGACACAAAAAATGTTACTGATATGTTTCAAATGTTTAACTGGTGTTATAATTTATCGAATATATATGTATCTGAAAGATGGGATATATTTAATGTAATATCTTCAGATGACATGTTTTATAATTGCAGTGATCTTCCAAATTACAATTCTAATGAAACGGATAAAACCAAAGCACACTATAACGAAGGTGGCTATCTAACATATAAAGCATACAATGCATAACAATATATATAAAATACTATCTCTTACCCTAGAGATAGTATTTTTATATACACATTTTTATCACATATATTTAATAATGATTTTACAAATAACACACTAATAATTCACCTATAAATACTAATATTAAACGTGTTGGGAGGGAAAAAATGAGTCTAGAAATATTTAGACGAGTGGAACAAAAATATCTAATAGATGAAAAGCAATATACTTCACTTCTAAAAGAAATAGACACTAAAATATCAAAAGATGCTTACTTTAAAGAAACAATAAAAAACATCTACTTTGATACAGATGACTATTATCTAATAACAAGAAGTATAGAAAAACCACCATTTAAAATAAAACTAAGAGTACGTGCATATAACAACGTAGAAGATAAAGATAAAGTATTCTTTGAAATAAAAAATAAATATAAAGGTATAGTAGGTAAAAGAAGAGTAGAAATAACTTATAAAGAATTAAAAGATTATATAAATAATAAAATAATACCTAAGAATGCTAATCCTCAAATAATGAAAGAATTAGATTACTTTATGAATTACTATAATCTTAAACCTAAAATACTTATTGCATATGATAGATATTCTTATTATTCAAATGAAAATAAAAACTTTAGAATTACATTTGACCATAACTTAAGAAGTAATGAAACTAATCTATCATTAAATAACAATGAAAAACTATTACCATTCTTTAATAATAAAAAGATGATAATAATGGAAGTAAAATTTCTAGATTCACTTCCATTCTGGTTTATAAAATCTCTAGAAAATAATAAAATCTATCCAACATCATTTTCTAAATACGGAAGTATTTATACTAATAAATTAAAGGAGGAATTAATAAATGTTTAATAGTATAATAGGTTCTACATTAACTATAGAATCTTTAATAATATGTTTAATAGTATCTTTAGCATTAGGCCTTGTAGTAGCAGGACTACATATGTTAACAGGAAGATACACTAAGAACTTTGCAATTACACTTGCTACATTACCAGTACTTGTAACATCAGTTATTATGATGGTAAACGGTAACCTTGGTACATCTATTGCAGTAGTAGGTGCATTCTCACTAATAAGATTTAGATCTATTCCAGGAACTTCAAGAGAGATACTTAATGTGTTCTTTGCAATGGCTATAGGTCTTGCAGTAGGTACAGGTTATATAGCTTTTGCTGCTTGTATAACTCTATTTGTAGCAATAATAACTTTAATACTTTATAAAACTAAGATTGGTTCAAACGGAGAAGAAAAAGTATTTAAAGTGTTAATAAGTGAAGACTTAGATTATGAAAGTGTATTTGATGATACTTTTAATAAGTATCTAAAAAAATATGAATTAGTATCTACTAAAACACTTAACATGGGAAGTTTATTTGAATTAACTTATAAAATAAACTTAAAAGAAGATAAAAAAGAAAAAGAATTTATAAATGATATTAGAATTCTAAATGGTAACTTAAAAGTATCTTTATCTAAACCGTTAGAAGGTGATAATTTATAATGAATAAAAAATATATTTTAATAGTAATAGTATTATTACTAATTGGAGGTGTAGCTTCATACTTTCTAATTACAAATAATAACAAAGTAGAAGTTACTATAAATACAACAGGTGAATCTATATCTACTACAAGTGATTCAAATGACTGGGATTCATATGAAACATATAATATAGAACTAAATAATGAAACAACTACAATATCTAAAAAAGGAGTATACATAATAACAGGTTCTATATCTGACGGACAGTTAATTGTAGATACTACAGATAATGTTAAATTAGTATTAGATAATGTATCTATTACTAATACTAATGGTTCTGCAATCTACATTAAGAGTGCTAAAAATACATATATAGAACTAGTAGGTACAAACACTATTAAATCTACTACTACAACTGATGAAGATGCAGCAATTCTATCTAAAGATGACTTATTTATAGATGGAGAAGGTACATTAAAAGTTACATCATCTAATGATGGTATAGCATCAAGTGATGACTTAGTAATCTATAATGGTAACTTCATAATTGATGCAAGTGATGATGGTATTAAAGGTAAAGACTCAGTATCTATTGTAGATGGTACATTTGATATAACTTCAGGTGGGGATGCCATTAAAACTACTAACACTGAAGAAAAAGGTGAATTAATAATTAACAATGGTGATTTTACAATCACATCAAAAGGTGATGGTATAACATCTATCTCATCTCTAACAATAAACGGAGGAACATATAAAATTACTACATCAAATAGTTCTACTACTACCTCTTCAAAAGGTATTAAATCTTCTACAGGTAACTTAGTAGTAAACGATGGTACTTTTGAAATATCATCAACTGATGATGCAGTTCATTCAAATTCAAATATAATAATTAATAAAGGTACATTTACTATATCGTCAGGTGATGATGGTATGCATGCAGATGGCTTATTAAATATAAAAGATGGAACTATAACAATTACTAAATCAGTAGAAGGACTAGAAGGA
>CAMOYX010000023.1 GCA_946630615.1 uncultured Mycoplasmatota bacterium | reverse complement strand
AACAAGTATCAGTAAATTTTAACTCTAATGGAGGCACTCCATTATCATTTGAAGAAAAAGATGTACGTGTTAATGATACCTATGGCAACCTTCCAACAACTTCTAAAGAAGACTACACAGTAGTAGGTTGGAGGGTTAATACATTACCTATAGAATATGAAGAAATGGACTACATTCACTTTAATACAGGTAACTATATAGATTTAGAACTAATACCAACTAATCACGAGGTAGATATTAAGTTTGACTATGAAACATATACAAGTGATGAGTTTTTATTTGGTACAAGCCAAGGCTCTCAATACTTCTATACATCAGCATATAATAATAAATACGCATTCGGACATGACGGCAATATGAGTTGGACTGGATATGGCACTTGGACTACGGGTGACCATCATCTAATATACAATGGCGATAATAACGAAATAATTATGGATGATGAATTATTTGAATCTGGAAATGGCATATCTGCTACAACTAATCTTTGGTTAGGCAGAAGAGGTAGTGATGCTAACCTTAATGGTAAAATTTATTATGTTAAGATAACCGATAAAGAAACCGGAAAACTAGTAAGAAACCTAATTCCATGTTATAGAAAATCAGATGAAGTAATAGGTATGTATGACCTAGTAAATGATGTGTTCTACACAAATAAAGGTACAAGTAACTTTACTAAAGGTAATACTATTAATATTATTACTTCTACATCAAGAGTGACTATAGAAGATAATCATACTTTATATGCAATTTGGGGTTATAGCCCTAAAGTAACTCTTGATTCAAATGGTGGTAACTTAGCAAATACTACAAGAGAATATAACTATGATTCTAACTATGGAAATCTACCTTCTGTAACTAAAGCAGGTTATACCTTCATGGGATGGAGTCCATACTTAATGCCTGATGAATACCAAGAAGTTGAGTATATAAAATTTAATTCAGGTAATTATATTGATACAGGTATAATTCCGACAAATCATAAATTAGAAATAGAATTTGATTATCTTACTTACACAAGTGATGAGTTTCTATTTGGTACAAGCCAAGGTTCAGGATATTACTATACTGCAGGATATAGTAATAAATACGTATTCGGACATGACGGTAATATGAGTTGGACAGGATATGGCACTTGGACTACAGGAGATCATCATCTAATATATAACGATAACAACCATAAAATAATCCTCGATGGAGAAACTCTAGAAGAAGGAAATAATATATCTGCTTCAACTACACTATGGCTAGGAAAAAGAGATAGTACTGCTAATCTAAATGGTAAAATCTACTATGTAAAAATAACAGATAAACCAACTGGTAAATTAGTTAGATACTTAATTCCATGTTATAGAAAGACTGACAATGTTATAGGAATGTACGATGTTATAAATCAAGTATTCTATATAAATAATGGTTCAGGTACCTTTGAAAAAGGTAAAGATAAAGTATTTATAGATAACATAGAATATGTTAATAAAGACTCAAAACTAGTAGAAAATTTTGATCATACTTTATATGCACTATGGGGTAATAACCCAGAAGTAACATTTGATCCTAAAGGTGGAACAGTAACACCTTCATCTAAAACATATACTTATAATTCAAATTATACTGATCTACCAACACCTACTAAAGAAGGTTATACCTTCAAAGGATGGAAATATGGAGTTTATAACGGGCTAGATTATATAACTACTACAGGAACTGAGTATATTGATACTAACTATGCTCTATGGAAAGATCCTAACTGGAAAATAGAAATGAAATTCGAAGTATCACAACACTATAACTACAACAATATGTTAGGCTCTCTAGGCACAACAAAAACTTCTAATGAAATTTGGATAGATTCAAGTGGTAACTATAAGATACGTTTTAACGATTCTAGTGCAACTACTATAACTCAAATATCTCTAAATACTCCGTACACTATTATTCACGATAATACTGGCCAATCACTACTAAACTATGTTAACGGAGAATTAGTAAAAACAACCTCAAGAGCAAATACTTCATTTAACTACAAATTAGGCTTTGCTCATAGAGAAGGTAGTCAATACCTAAAGGGTAAAATATATTACTTAAAATTCTATAGTAATGGAGAATTAATAAGAGATTTAAGACCTACATATAGAATAACTGATAATACAGTAGGTATGTATGACTTAGTAGAACAAAAATTCTATCCTAATGCAGGAACTAACGATTTTGGTAAGGGTAATGCTACTAACTCTGGATACGATTACATAAGTATTGATAGTAATACAAAAATGATAACAAACAAAGACCATACATTATACGCAGTATGGTAATAAAAAGAACGCTAAACATTTTTGCATTCTTTTTGTTTTACATGTGTTATAATTATTAAAAATAAGATAGGGTGATAAGATGAAAAACAAGAAGACTAAATACATTATTATTACATCAATAATCGTAACCCTACAAATAACTTTACTATTACTTACAAATACTATCTCATCATATGAAACAACAGCTAATAATCAAATCTTAGAAGGAAGAATAACTCCAAGAGATACAACTAATATAAGAGTATTATTCGATGCTAATGGAGGTACAATTGAAACTACAGATAAGATAGTAGAACTAGATAAAAAATATGGAATGTTACCTATACCAGAAAAAGAAGGATATGTTTTTGATCGTTGGTATATAGATAACGATGAAGATACAAATATTACCCCAGCTACAATAGTATCAAATAATAAAACCCATGTACTAAAAGCAAAATGGGTAAACGAATCTGATACGACTACAATTAAAGAAAATGCTTTTAACTCATTTACTAGATCAGCAGTAAAACAAATTAAACAATACACAGAAACTCCAGAAGAAGAAACACTTCTAGCTGCAACTGAAATACAAAATGATACTTCAACTATAAAAGTATATGCATGGTTAGATACAGATATTCTTTATTACTATTCAGATGCAGAAATAGTATTTATGAGTAATAACAATTCAATAGGTAACCAAACTGCTAATCAAGCATTTTCAAATGTTGAAACTCTAGATTTAAGTGGCTTTGACTTTCAAAGAATAACAGACTATTCAAATTACTTTAGAAATCTATCAAATGTAACAGATATTAACTTTGGTAACATCTGGAAATCTAAAATGGATAATACTTCTTATATGTTTTATTACTGTACAGCTATAACTAGCCTAGACTTATCCGAGTTTAATACAGCAAATGTTACAACAATGGAAGGAATGTTTTTCCATTGCTACAATATTCCTAACTTAGATGTATCAAGTTTTGACACATCTAATGTTTTAAGCATGAGTCGCATGTTTTATCAATGTTACCAATTAACAATTCTGGATTTATCAACATTTGATACAAAAAATCTAACTAATATGCATGAAATGTTTTATTATTGTAAACACCTTACAACCATTGATTTCACATCATTTAATACAAGTAATGTAACAGATATGTATCATTTATTTTTTGATTGCGGCGGTATGGAAACTCTTGACTTATCAAGCTTTGATACAAGTAAAGTAACAGACATGTCTTATATGTTCTTCTGTAATACAAGTTTAAGATACGTCAACTTATCATCATTTAACACAAGCAATGTTACAGATATGAGATGGATGTTCCATTATTGTAGTGCATTAAGAAGTCTAGATGTAACGTCATTTGATACAAGTAATGTGACTAATATGGATTGTATGTTTAACTATGTTAGACGTGTTCGTACAATAGATGTATCACATTTTAATACAAGCAAAGTAACTTCAATGGATCATATGTTCTTTTTCTGCAGACTTTTAACAAGTCTAGATGTATCACATTTTGACACTAGTAATGTTACTAACATGAACTGTATGTTCTACTATTGCGACAGTTTACCAAATCTTGATGTATCACATTTTGATACAAAAAACGTTACTGATATGGCCAATATGTTTTACAATTGTATTGAACTAACAACACTTGATTTATCAAGCTTTAATACAGCAAACGTTACAACAATGACTCAAATGTTCTATAACTGTACAGGACTAACAAGTCTAGATTTATCAAACTTCAATACAACTAATATTACTGATATGAAAGGTCTATTCTATAACTGTACATCATTAACTAGTCTAAACTTATCTAACTTCAACACTACAAATGTAACAGACTTCACAGATTTCTTAACTAATAACACAACACTAGCATTAACAATAGATTGTACAAACTCTGCTAACCTAGTAACATTCTTAAATGATAACAATACAGACATAACAATATCATGTGTATAAAAGATTATAAGTTCACTTATAATCTTTTTTATATTATGATATATATACTCGGAGGTTAAAATGAATAAAGAAACATATATGAACTACTTTCTAAAAACAAGAAGAAATAATCATTTATTCATGACTTTTCCTCTTGTAGCAAAGTTCTCTAACTCCTATGTTAAGAAACTAGACACTAAAACAATAGATATACTAAAAGAAGATTATAACTATACTAAAATAAATAAAAAAGATGCCATTAAACTAGTAACTAATTACTTAAAAAATGAAGATGAAAATGAATATAACATCTTTAATAAACTAATTAAATCTAAATCAATTACATTTAAAAAAGATATCTTATCTTCACTTAGTAATATAGAAGAAGATAAGGTATCTTCTATTATTAAAGAAGATAATACTATTAATATGTGTGTATCTCTAATAATAGAATTTACTCATATCTTAGTAGAGAAAAAAATATATAAAGATTTAAAATCTAACTATCTAACTTCAGAAGTATTTATTAATTCTTTATCTTACTTACATGCTTTATTATTTTTAGATTCCCTAGATAATACTAAATATCAACATGATGCTAATAACATTAAATTATCCTTATTAAAAGATAATTTAATAGGTAGTATTTCTATTGAAAGTGATTCTATAGACTATGCAAATATTAAAGCCGAAGATATAGAAGATACTAAGCTAGTTAAAAGATTTAAAGATATGAATGCTCTAAATGAACTTATAAATAATTCTCCTGAGGGTATTAAAATAGATTCATCAGTTATTAACCTATGGAGTCTAGTAGTAGCCATAACTATTTATAATAAAAAAATAGATTTCTTCACTTACTATCATCAAATACTAATAGATAAAGAATTATCTAGTAATTCTATTTATAATTTATCTAATAATAACCTAGATATAGCTATAAACTTTACTAATGACTTAATAAATAAAGTATGCTAAAATACTTATGAAATCGCTGAAGAGACCATAATTAAATGTCATGTTAAAGAGAGGTTACGGCTGGTGTAAGTAACTAACTAAAACATTTAATTCCTACCTCTGAGTAATATTAAAAATATTCGGCTAATCCCGTTATAGATAATTAAGTTAATTAAAAGGATGGTACCGTCTAATATAGACTCCTTGTACTATCCTTTTTTATGTGGAGGAGATTGTTATGAGATTAAAAAATTCATTTTTCTATACCTTAAGAGAAGATCCAAGTCTTGATGCTTCAAAGTCAGGATCATTACTAGTAAAAGCAGGAATGATTGAAAAAACAGCATCAGGAATATATGTATATACTCCAATGGGTTATAAAGTATTAGAAAACGTAAAAAGAGTAATAAGAGAAGAAATGAATAATGCTGGAGCAGAAGAACTTCTAATGCCTTCTTTATTACCTTTAGAAGTATACGAGCCATCAGGTAGAACTGAAGCATTTGGCCCAGATATGTTTAAACTAACTGACCGTGCTGGAAGAAAGTATGCTCTTGGTCCAACTCATGAAGAAATGTTTACAATTCTAGCTAAAGAAAAAGTAAGAAGTTATAAAGACTTACCATTTACTCTATACCAATTTGGAGATAAATTCAGAGACGAAGCAAGACCAAGATATGGTGTTATTCGTGTACGTGAATTTATCATGAAAGATGCATATTCTTTTGATACTAAAGATACTTTAGATGAATCTTATACTAAGATGTTTAATGCATATAAACGTGCATTTGATCGTTTAGGTATTAACTATAGAATAGTAAGAAGTTCAAATGGAGCAATGGGTGGAGACTTATCAGAAGAGTTCCAAGCTATCACAGACATTGGAGAAGATACTTTAGTGCTATGCGATGAATGTGGATATGCTGCAAACATTGAAGTATCAAAAAGAAAATATATAGAAGATACTAAAGAAGAAAAAGAACTTACTTTAGTTAGTACACCAAATAAAAAGACTATTGAAGAAGTAACTGAATTCTTAAATGTAGATATTAAAAATACTGTAAAAGCATTATTAATGAAAGTAGATAATGAACTAGTAACATTCTTTATAAGAGGAGATAGAAACCTTAACGAAGATAAAGTAAAAGAATTATTAAATGCTAAAGAAGTAGAGTTTGCAAATGATGAATTAATAGCAACTTCTAATGCTTGTCCAGGTTTCACAGGTCCAGTTAACCTAAATACTAAGATAGTGATTGATGAAGAAGTGAAATACATGAAAAACTTCGTAACTGGAGCTAATAAAAAAGACTATCACTACATAAATACAAATTTAAAAGACTTTAAATATGACTTATCTGGTGACATTACTGATCCAATTGAAGGTGACTTATGTCCTACATGTGGAAAACCTCTAATGCTTAAAAAAGGTATAGAAATAGGCAATACATTTAAACTAGGAACTCACTATACAGAATCATTTGACTTAAAATATCTAAATAAAGATAATAAAGAAGAACTAGTAACAATGGGATGCTATGGTATTGGTATAGGTAGAGTCTTAGGGGCTATAGTAGAACAAAATAATGATGATAAAGGAATAATATTCCCAATGTGTATAGCACCATTTAAAGTTGCTATTGCACTATTAAATACTAAGGATGAAGAACAAACTAATTTTGCTTATGACTTAGAATCTAAATTAACTAAACTAGGCATAGATGTTCTAGTAGATGATAGAGATGAAAGACCAGGAGTTAAGTTTAATGACCTAGAACTTATAGGTATTCCAATAAGAATTACTATAGGAAGAGACTTTATAAATAACGAAGTAGAAATAAAACTAAGAGATGAATCTGAATCATTTAAAGTAAATATAAATGATATAGAATCTAATATAAAAGAAATAATAAATAATAAATTAAAGTAATAGATTTATCTATTACTTTTTTGTTATACTAAAAACATAAAATATGATATACTTTCAAAGTTATATGAGGTGAAATTATGTTAAAAAAATACTTAATAGTTCTAATAGTTTCAATGGTACCTTTAATAGAATTAAGAGGAGCAATACCTTATGCAGTAGGTTTTGAACTACCATTATTACCATCATATATAATAGCAATAATAGGTAACCTAATACCTGTTCCATTTATATACTTTTTTGCTCGTAACATCTTAATATGGGGTGAGAATAAAAAGGGTATAGGAAAGATTTGCAGATTGTTATTAAATAAAGGTGAAAGAGCAGGAAGAAAATTAGAAAGAAAAGCAGGAAAAGGCCTATATCTAGCTTTACTATTATTTGTTGGTATACCACTTCCTGGTACAGGTGCGTGGACTGGTACTCTTGCAGCATCTATCCTAAACATGGACTTCAAAAAAAGTGTAGGTGCAATATTCTTAGGTTTAATTCTAGCTTCACTAATCATGATAATTTTATCATTTGGAGTAAAAGGAATATTAGCATAAATAAATGAGATAAAGATTTATATCTTTATCTCTTTTTAATATAATAAAAACAGGTGATTTTATGAAAAGATGCTCTTTTGTGAATGAAAATGATGACTTATATATTAACTATCATGATAAGGAATGGGGTAATCCTAATAAAACTGAAGAAGAAGTAATTGAACTATTCATCTTAGAACTATTTCAAGCAGGACTTTCTTGGAGAACATTACTTCATAAAAGAGAATCCTTTAGACTTGCATTTGATAACTTTAACTTAGATAAAATAATTGATTATGATGAAAACAAAATAAATGAATTACTAAATAATAAAGATATTATAAGAAATAAAAGAAAGATAGAAGCAAGTATTAAAAATGCTAAAATAATAAAAGAAATAATAAATGAATATAACTCATTTACTAATTATTTTTATTCTTTTACTAATAATAAAATAATATATGAAACTGGTTTAACTAGATCATGTTTATCTGATACTATTTCTAAAGACTTAATAAAAAGAGGTATGTCTTTTGCAGGTTCAGTAACTATTTATTCTTTTCTTCAAGCAATGGGTCTAATTAACTCTCATGAAGATACTTGCTTCCTATATAAAGGAAATACTTCTAAATAATTACATGTGTTATAATAAAATTGTTAGAAATGAGGCTTTATATGGTAAAAGTTAATACACCTTGGTATAAATATTATAAAGGAATAAAAAAACACTTAAAGTATCCAAATACATCTTTATATCATTTAGTTTTAGAAACATCTAAGAAATATCCAGATAATATTAGTTATAACTATTTTAATAATAAAAAAACATACAAAGAGTTTATAGAAGAAATCGATACAGCTTCTAAAGCTTTCTTAGAACTAGGAGTAAGAAAAAAAGATTACGTATCTATTTGTATGCCAAATACTCCAGAAGCTATAATCTCTTTCTATGCATTAAATAAAATAGGTGCAATATGTAATATGATTCACCCTCTAAGTGCAGAAAGTGAAATAAAAGACTTTGTAAATAATACTAACTCTAAAGTAATGATAGTAATAGATTTAGCATTTAATAAAATAAATCATATTTACCCAAATACTACTTTAGAAAAGATAATAACAGTATCGCCAAAAGACTCTATGCCAACATTACTACAAGTTGGATATGAACTTACAAAAGGAATTAAAGTTAAACTAGAAAAGAATCCTGCACAAATAAAATGGAATGAATTTATAAAATTATCTACTAAATATAATAAGAAAGTAGAAGATAAAGGAGTAGGAGAAGACCTAGCTGCAATTCTATACTCTGGAGGTACATCAGGTTCACCAAAAGGTATAGAACTAACTAACTTAAATTTCAATGCCTGTGCACTTCAAAGTATTGAAGGATGTCATACATTGTATCCTGGTATTAAAGTACTTGCTATCATGCCAATATTCCATGGATTTGGTCTAGGTGTATGTATTCATACAACTCAAGTACTAGGTGGTACTTCAATTATAGAGCCAACATTCAACGTTAAAACATTTGACAATTTACTTTCTAAATATAATCCAAATGTATTAGTTGGAGTACCAACTTTATTTGAAGCATTACTACTTAATAAAAATATGCAAAGAATGGATTTATCATACTTAACATGCGTGTTATCTGGAGGAGACTCTCTATCTATCGAATTAAAGAAAAAGGTAGATGACTTCTTAAAAACACACAATAGTAATACTACAGTAAGAGAAGGATATGGCTTAACAGAAAGTGTTACAGCTTGTTGCTTAACACCAGTAGATACTTATAAAAAAGGCTCAATTGGTATTCCATATCCTGATACTTACTTTAAGATAGTAAAAATAGGAACCCAAGAAGAAGCTTCATATGGAGAAGAAGGTGAGATTTGCCTATCATCACCATCTCTAATGCGTGGTTATATGAATAATGAAAAAGAAACTAAAGAAACACTTAAAGTACATGAAGATGGCTTAACTTGGTTACACACTGGTGACTTAGGTTATATGGATTCAGATGGATTTGTATACTTTAAGGGTAGATTAAAACGTATGATTGTATCATCAGGTTATAATATATATCCAAAGTATATAGAAAACCTTGTAGACTCACATCCATCTGTACTTATCTCATCAGTAGTTGCAAAGCCACATCCATATAAACAACATGTAGCTAAATGCTTCATAGTACTAACTGATGAAGCAAAATCTAAAGATAAAGATGCTATTATTAAAGAAATAAAAGATCTATGTGAAAAGAATTTATCTAAATTCTCATGGCCATATGAATATGAAATAAGAGATGAGTTACCTAAAACTCTAGTAGGTAAAATAGCTTATAAAGTATTAGAAGACGAGGAAAAAGAAAAATACATAAGAGAACAAGCCCTAAGAAATGAGGAAAGTAATGAAACTAGGATATAGAAGATATGCAAATAAAGTAAAAGACATCCATGGAATGCAACAAATACTAATAGACTTTAAACCAAATAGATGTGACTCAGAAGTATATATGAATACCAATATAGATGTTACAGAATTTGTTAAGTTTATAAAGAATCTAAAAAAAGATAATAAGTCTTTGACTTATTATCACGGTATCATGACAGTCATAGCAAAAACTCTTTACTCAAGACCACGTCTAAATAGATTTATCCAAAATAGAAAAATGTTTGAACATAAAGATATAGTGCTTGCTCAAGTAGTAAAAGAAGAATTCACAGAAGGTGCAGTAGAAGCTTTATTAGCTTATAAAGTAAAAGAAGATGATACATTACTGACTATATCTAAAGAAATAAGAAGTAAAGTAGATAAAATAAGAAGAAAAGAAAAATCAGATATAGATGGAACTGCAGATATTCTAGGACATATTCCTAATTTAATAAGAGTACCTTTAATAGGTATATTAAAATGGATAGATAAAATAGGATATTTACCTAATTCTCTAATAGATAATAATATCTATTATTCATCTGCTGTATTATCTGACATAGGTTCATTTAAAACAGGTGCAATTCACCATAACCTAACAAACTTTGGTACATCATCTATGTTAATAACATTTGGTGAAATAAAAGAAGTAAATGGTAAATACTTAATGGAACTTGGAGCAACACTTGATGAAAGAATAGCTGATGGTTTTTATATGTGTAAGGCACTTAAACTTATTGAATACATGTTTAAACATCCAGAATTACTTTTAGATAAAGTATCAACTAAAGTAAGTGTTCCAAAAGAAGAAAGATAATTATGAAAAAGATAACAATAGGACTTTTTAATGATTCATTCTATCCAATGATAGATGGAGTAGTAAGTGTTGTAGATAACTATGCAAGGTACTTATCTAAGTATGCAAATGTAATAGTATTTGCACCTAGATACACAGGTAAAAAGTATGATGACACAAAACTACCTTACAAAGTAGTGAGATGTGCCTCAGTCAAATTACCATTCATAGATTATTCACTTCCAATGCCTAAATTAGATATAGGATTCAATATTGAACTATCTAAATATAAATTAGATATAGTACATATTCATTCACCATTTACTCTAGGTAAACTTGGTATTAGCTATGCTAAAAAACATAATGTACCAGTAATAGGAACAATGCACTCTCAATTTAAAAAAGATATATTAAGAGCAGTAAATAATAACCTAATTGCAGATATTCTTACTAAGAAATTAATAATAGATGTATTTGAAAAATGTGATGAATGTTGGGCAGTAAATGAAGCTATAGCAAAACTTTACCATGAAGATTATCACTATAAAGAATACCCTCTAGTAATGAATAACGCTACAGAAATGTTACCAATATCTATTGATAATAAAACATATATAAAATTAAAGAATAAATATAAGAATAAAGAAAATATATTCCTATTTGTAGGTAGAATTAATAAATTAAAAAATATTTTCTTTATTGCTAATTCCCTAGAAATATTAAAAAAACAAAACTTTAATTTTACTATGATATTTGTAGGATCTGGACAAGATGAAAAAGAATTAAAAGACTATATAAATAAAAAGAATCTAACTAAAAATGTGGTATTTCCAGGTAGAATAACTAACAGGGAAGAACTAGCTTGCTACTATAAACTAGCAGACTTACTTCTATTCCCATCAATGTATGATGCTTCATCGATTGTTCAATTAGAAGCCTCATCCCAATCTACTCCAACAGTATTTATAGAAGGCTCTGCAACTTCCTCTACATGTACTGATAAAGTAAATGGCTTTATATCTAAACCTACAAAAGAAGATTATGCTAAATACATAAAAGAAATAATGTTAGATAAAAAACTGTACAAAGAAGTATCTAAAAATGTACATAAAGATATTTATATAACTTGGGATAAACAATTAAAAAATGTTTATAAAAGATATTTAGAACTTATAGATAAGAAAGAAGGTAAATAATGAAAAACACTACTCTAAACATTGTAATCTATCGAGG
>CAMOYX010000022.1 GCA_946630615.1 uncultured Mycoplasmatota bacterium | reverse complement strand
TAACTCTTGATAGAGATACTCACTATCTAAGAATATTAAAAAATATCTATAATTATAATAAAGATATTTCTATTAAAGGATTAACTATAGATAAAGCTGTAATTCTAATAGATAACAATAAACAATTATTAGAAGAAGAAATAATTTATTTAACTTATATAAAAGCTAAAGAAATAATAATACTAATAGATAGTAAAAATCTAACAAGAGACATTCTAACAACCGTTAAAAATATCAAAGTACCTAAAAGAATATATACAATAGACTCAAATAATATAAACTTAGACTCTATTCTAGAACTAGTAGAAGAACCAAAAGAAACTAAAGTAAGAAAACTTTAGTTTCTTTTTTTCTTTATTTAGTTCAAAAACACCCTATAATTTGACATAAAAAATAAACTAACATAAAATACTAAGTGCGCTATAAATAAACGGGGGTAAAGAAAGGAATTATATATGTTTAAACTATTTAAAAAGTTTGAAAAGAAAGAATGGCTTATAATTCTATTTGTACTTTTACTTACTATATTTCAAGTATTCTTAGAATTAAAAATGCCAGATTATATGTCAGAGATAACTAGTCTTGTAGAAACTTCAGGCTCATCTATGTCTGACATCATAAGAAATGGATTATACATGTTAGTATGTGCCCTAGGTTCATTAATAACAAGTGTAATTATAGGTTTTGCAGTTTCTAGAATTGCTTCTAATTTCTCATATAAAACAAGAAAAGAAGTATTTACTAAAGTAGAAGAATTAGGTATGGCTGAAGTAAAAGATTTTTCTACTTCATCCCTAATAACTAGAACTACAAACGACATTACTCAAATAGAAATGCTAATTGGTCTAGGTATGCAACTTATCTTTAGAGCTCCAGTGATGGCTATCTGGGCTATTACAAAGATCTTAAATAAATCTGCAGAATGGTCAACATACACTGCTATAGGTATAGTAATACTTATGAGTGTAGTATCTATTCTTATGGTATTTGTAATACCTAAATTTAAAAAAATTCAAAAGCTTACAGATGAATTAAATAATAAAGCAAGAGAAAACCTAACAGGTATAAGAGTAGTAAGAGCTTTTAATGCTGAAAAGTATCAAGAAAAAAGATTTAAAAGAGTTAACGATGACTTAACTAAAATACAATTATTTAACCAAAGAACACTAGCTATTCTAATGCCAATAATATCTTTAGTAATGTATGTATTAACACTTACTATATATTACACAGGTGCATCATTTATCTCTGATGCTGCATTGTCATCTAAACTAACAATATTCTCTAATATGATAGTTTTCTCATCATACTCAATGCAAGTTATCATGTCTTTCTTAATGCTTGCAGTAATATTCATGATCATTCCAAGAGCACAAGTATCTGCAACACGTATCAATGAAGTATTAGAAAAAGACATTTCTATTAAAGATGGACATATCAGTAGAAAGATAAATGATGAAGTAGGTACAGTTGAATTTAGACATGTATCATTTAAGTATCCTGATGCAGAAGAATACTTATTAAAAAACATCTCATTTAAAGTTAATAAAGGCGAAACTATAGCTTTTATAGGTTCTACTGGATCTGGTAAATCAACTTTAATTAACTTAGTACCAAGATTCTATGACGCTACAGAAGGAGAAATCTTAGTAAATGGAGTAGATGTACGTGAGTATAAACAAAAACATCTACATGACATTCTAGGTTATGTTCCTCAAAAAGCAGTATTATTCTCTGGTACAGTAGCCTCTAATGTTAAATACGGTGACAACGGTAAAAAAGAATTAACTGATGATGAGATAAAAGAAGCTATTAAGATAGCTAATGCTGAAGACTTTGTATTAAAGATGGAAAATAAATACAACGAACACATAGCTCAATCTGGTCAAAATATCTCAGGTGGTCAAAAACAAAGACTAGCTATAGCTCGTGCTATTGCAAGAAATCCAGAAATATATATATTTGATGATTCTTTCTCAGCACTAGACTATAAGACTGACTTAGAACTAAGAAAAGCTATTAAAGCACATACAAAAGACGCAACACTTATGATAGTAGCACAAAGAATTGGTACTATCATGAATGCTGATAAAATAGTAGTTCTAGATAAAGGTAAATGTGTAGGTATTGGTACTCATAAAGAACTACTAAAAACATGTGATGTCTATAAAGAAATAGCGCTATCTCAATTAAGTGAGGAGGAACTAAAAAATGCCTAGAAGAAATATGAACACAAAACCCAAAAAAGCAAAAAACTTTACTGGTTCCTTAAAAAGACTATTCTCTGAATTAGGTACATTTAGATTATTTATTCTATTATCTATTGTACTTGCTATATTATCTTCAATTCTTACTATAGCAACACCTTCAATTCTAAAAGACTTAACTAATGAAATAACTGAAGGTATTAAAGTAAATGAAGAAGGTATTAATAAACTAAGTGAAATATTATCTTCAGATTTATCTGAAGATAATATTCAAAAACACTTAAAATCAATTCTAAGAGTAGAACTAAACTCTACTACAATACAAAGCATTAATAACAGTACTACAATATCTAATGAAGATAAAAATACTTTTAATGAATTACTAACTAAGATATCTAAAACTACAGATGAATCTAAAGTATATTCATACTTATCTAGAATGCCATCATCTGTATTAAAAGTATTACTTCCATCATCTACTTATAACAATATTAAAATATCTTCTACTGAAAAAATAGATTTACTAAACTCTTTAACAAATCTATCTAAAGAACAAATAAGTATTAACGATTTAAAACTAAGTAATCAAATTATACTTTCAATGTTAACTGATTCTAAGATAGAAGATACAACTATTACTAAAGCAGAGAAGTTATCTATTATATCTGCCTTACAAGGTAACAACGATCCACAAACAATCTATTCTGAATTAGATAAATTACCAGATAATATTAAATCTTACCTGGAACCTTCCATGAATATGGATAGAATCATAACTTTATCTTTAATATTACTTCTCTTATATATCTTAAGTACTTTACTAAGTTATATAACAAGCTTAATCATGTCTACTGTAACTAGTAAATTTGCTAATAAACTAAGAAAGAATATCTCTAAAAAGATAAATAGACTATCCCTATCATACTTTGATACACATACTATTGGAGATGTACTATCTAGAATTACAAATGATGTAGATACAGTAGCTCAAAACTTAAACCAATCACTAACAACATTAGTAACTGGCATTACTTTGTTACTAGGTACAGTAATAATGATGTTTATAACAAATACTTATATGGCACTAACTGCTATAACTTCTAGTCTAATAGGCTTTATATTCATGGGTATAATCCTTGGAAGAAGCCAAAAATACTTCACAAGAAGACAAGTAGAACTAGGTAACTTAGATGGTCATATAGAAGAAGTATATGCTGGTCTAAATGTCTTAAAAGCTTATAACGGGGAAGAAGATGCAAATAAGAAATTTGATTTCTATAATAAAAGAGTATATGAAGCAAATAAAAAGAGTCTATTCTTATCAGGACTTATGCAACCAATGATGGGTTTCATTGGTAACTTTGGATATGTTGCAGTATGTATTGTAGGTGCTATTCTAACACTTAATGGTTCTATCTCATTTGGTGTAATAGTAGCATTCATGACTTATGTTAGATTATTTACTAATCCATTAACTCAAATAGCTCAGGCTATGTCTACAATGCAACAAACTGCTGCCTCATCTGAAAGAGTATTTGAATTCATGGATGAAGAAGAAATGCCAGTTGAACACCCTAAAACTAAATTATTAAAAGAAGAAGTTAAAGGTAACATTGAATTTAATAATGTTAAATTCACATATAAAGGTAATGATAAACCTACAATTAAAAACTTCACAGCATCTGCCTCTAAAGGAGATAAGATTGCTATTGTAGGTAAAACTGGTGCAGGTAAAACAACCCTAGTAAATCTTTTAATGCGTTTCTATGAAATAGATGAAGGAAGAATTACTATTGATGGAACTGATATTAAAGATATCTCTAGAGATAACTTGCATGAACTATTTACCATGGTCTTACAAGATACTTGGATATTTAACGGTACAGTAAAAGAAAACATTAAATATAATACAAATGCTACAGATGAAGAAATAACTTCTGTTTGTAAGAAAATTGGCTTAGATCACTTTATCGGCTCTCTTCCAAAAGGCTATGACACAGTCCTAGGGGATAACGATTCAGTCTCTTTAGGTGAACGCCAATTACTTACTATAGCTCGCGGTATGTTAGAAAATTCTCCTTTAATAATCTTAGATGAAGCAACATCTAACGTAGACACTAGAACCGAAGAACTAGTACAAAAAGCCATGGATAAACTAGCTAAAGGTAAAACAAGTTTTATCATAGCTCATAGATTATCTACTATTAAAAATGCTAATTTAATATTAGTCATGGATGAAGGTAATATTGTAGAAGTAGGTACTCATGAAGAACTTATTAAGAAAAACGGAGTATATGCTTCTCTATATAACTCACAATTTGAATTATAAAAGAGTTACTAAAAGTAACTCTTTTTATGTATAATTAAAAAGGTGATAATATGAAAGAAGATATTATAAATATTATTAAAAAAGATGTTAATAAAATAAGTAGAATAGAAAATAAAAACTACTTAGTTAAAATGATTAAAGAAGATAGAGAAGGTCCTAAAGTATCTGAACGAATTGGCTGTATGCTTTTATATAACCAAGTTATAGAAGAACTCTTAAAAGCTATTATTAAAACAAACCACGCCTATATTAAAGTTAAATTATACCCAGCATATGTAGATCTATACGTAGATGAAGATAAACTAACATTTGGCTCTCTAATAGATTACTTTCAAAAAAATGTGATTAAATTCAAAGGAAGAAGAGAATTAATAGATAAACTATTAAATCTAAAAAAATATAGAAATGAAATAATTCACCAATTATTTTTAATAGATGATTTAAAAGAATTAACAATAAATCTATACGAATATCAAACTCTTGCAGATGAAATATATTCTTCACTTATAGAATACTATGATAAATTAGCAAGAAAGCTATATGACTTATGTGATTCTATAGATAAAGGTATATTAGACGAACTTTTATATTAAATATAAAAAAACTATTTAAATAATAATAATTTATGTTACAATTAAGTTAAAGATAGGTGATAATATGAATAATGAAAATCTTACAAATGTAGAAAAGAAACAAAATGAATTAAATGAACAATTAGGAAACGTAGCTAAAAGACAAGGAAAATTATATGCATATATTGTAGCTGCTACATTAATAATTGTAGTAAGCTTATCTTATGCATTATTCTTCCAAGTAGATACTTCTAATGCTAACCAAGTAGTAACAGCTGGTTCTCTTACATTTACTTATTCAAATGGTAATACAATTACTAAGACTGAATCAAATGGTAAGGGTGGCGAGGTTTGTCTTGAACCTATGACTAGCGAAGAAGCAGCATTCTATGGTAATAAGTGTTCTTATAACATTGCTGTGGAAAACACTGGTACATTACTTTCAACATACCAAATCAAAATTAAACCATCAGGAAATAATGAAGTAGATGCATCATACTTAAAAGTTATCTTAAGAAAACAAAATGGTGATAACTATGATGTAGTAGTAGGACCTACTGCTGTTACTCTAACAGATGGAGAAATGGTTCTTACAACTGCAGAATTAGATCAAAAACAAGCTCTTGCATATCAATTACAAGTATATGTTGATGACGCTACATACACTACTGATATAGATAATAAAGTATTATCTTATGATTTCGTAGGTGTTGGTATGGTTTCTGAAAATGAAAACATTAACCCAACAGTAACTCCATAATGAATAAGAGAGAAAAATATATTGAACTAGGAAAACTACTATCTATAGAAGAAAAAGAAAACATTAAAAAAGAAATTAATAAAAGTTGTAATAACTGTGCTAACTTTTCTTGCAGAGTAGAACAAAAAGATAAACCAATACTAGACTGTATAGCTTGGGAAAACGCTTATTTACTAGGAGAATATAAAACATTAAAACTAACAAAGAAGTCCATATAATGGACTTCTTTTATATTTATTACTATGTTATAATTATCCTGTATAAGGTGATTATATGGATGAGAATAATATTATATTTACTAAAGAAGAATTAGATGAAGCAAATACTAAAATGATACTAAAAGAAGTAGCTTCATCTCTAGAAGAAAAAGGCTATAACCCAATAACTCAACTAGGAGGTTATATCCTATCTGGAGATAAAACATATATTTCTACACATGAAGATGCAAGAAAAAAGATAGATACATTAGATAGAACTAAAATAATAGAATATATCTTAAAGGAGTATTTAAAGTGAGAATCCTAGGACTAGATCTTGGTACAAGAACACTTGGTATATCTGTATCTGATGCTACAGGCTTAATTGCAACTCCAGTTAAAACTATTAGATTTGAAGAAGGTAACTATGAATCTAGTTTAAAAGAACTAGAAGAATTAATTAAATACTATGATGCAAGTGAGTTAGTTCTAGGTCTTCCAAAGAACATGAATGGTTCTATGGGATTTGCATCAGAACGTAGCTTAAATTATAAAACATTATTAGAATCTAAATTTAATCTAAAAGTACATCTTGTAGATGAAAGATTAACTACTGTACAAGCAGAAAAAATACTATTAAACCAAGATAAATCAAGAAAGAAAAGAAAAAAAGTAATAGATAATATAGCATCAAGTATAATCTTAGAAACATACTTAAAAGAAATGAGGAATAAAAATGGAACATCAAACTAGATCTACAATAACAATAAGAAATGAAAGAAACGAAGAAGGAGTATATCAAATACTATTTACTCTAGAGTCTCCTGACACTAATAGAAACTATATTGTATATACAGATAATAAAAAGAATAAAGATGGAAGATTAAACGTATACGCTAATATCTACGATAAAAAAGGTGAAAATAAAACTCTAATGCCAATAGAAACAGAAGAAGAATGGAATCTATTAGAAACATCTTTATCTAAATTAGAAGAAAGTGGGATTAAAAACTAATGAATAAGACTAAAAAAATATTAATACTAGTAATAGTATTAATCATGGTACTAGCAATTACTTCTTTTATAGCATTCTACTCATGGGCTATGAAACCAGTAGATAAAAATGATACTAATCCAGTAACATTTGAAATAACTTCTGGTATGTCTAAGATAGATATAGCTAAAAAACTAAAAGAAGAAAACTTAATAAGAAATGATAAAATACTAGACTTATATATGTTACTTAAAAAGCCAAACTTACAAAAAGGAGTATATGAACTAAATAAAAGCATGTCAGCAAAAGACATTCTATATAAATTCATAGTAGGTGATATACATTTAGAACTAGTAACTATTACTATTCCTGAAGGTAAAAGAATAGAAGACTTTGCTGAAACTATTGCAAATAACCTAAACAATGTAACAAAAGAATCATTTATTGCTAAAGTAAGTGATAGAACTTATGTTAAATCACTTATAGATAGCAATAAATATTGGTTCTTAACAGATGCTATCCTAAATGAACAAATCTATATACCTCTAGAAGGATACTTATATCCAGATACTTATGAATTCTATAAAACAGATACTGAATCTACTGTAATAGAAAAACTATTAACAGAACTAGGAACTAAACTAGAACCATTTAAAGAAAAAATAACTACTAATAATTTAAATGTACATGACATCTTAACAATGGCTTCAATAGTAGAAGTAGAAGCTATAAAAGATGAAGATAGAAAAATGGCTGCTCAAGTATTTTATAAACGTATAGCTTCTAACGATACTATTGGAAGCGATGTAACAAGCTACTATGGTGCAAGAGAAGCTCTAACTACTAGTGAAGATACTTTATACGTATTATACGATGTTAATCCATATAACACACGCTTGCAAGATGGCTCAATGAATGGTAAACTACCAATTGGACCTATCTGTAGTCCTAGTGTTTCTGCAATAGATGCCGCAGTAAACCCAAGTGAAACAGATTATTATTACTTTGTTGCTAATACTTGTACAGGTGAGGTCTTCTTTACAAGTACAGCAAGAGAACATGCTGAAAAGAGTAGAGAATTACAACAAATTTGTGCAACAAATTAGAAGGTGAATATAAGTTTATATGAAAAATTTAATCATGGAAATGGAACAATTTGCTGAAGATAAAAACATACCTATCATGCAAAAAGATGGAATTATGTTTTTAATGAAATATATTAAAGCAAATAATATTAAAAATATTTTAGAAATTGGTTCAGCTATTGGCTACTCATCTATTTTAATGGCTACAACTGGAGACGATGTACACATTACTACTATTGAAAGAGATGAAAATAACTACATGGAATGCTTAAAAAATGTTAAAAAAGCAAACCTAGAAAATAAAATTAACTGTGTATTCCAAGATGCACTAGAAGTAAACCTAACAGAAAACAATAAATATGACTTAATATTTATTGATGCTGCTAAAGGTCAAAACCAAAACTTCTTTGAAAAGTTTAAATACTTCTTAGCTAAAGGTGGAACTATAATAACAGATAATATTAAATTTCATGGATATGTAGGTAAATCACAAGATATAGAATCTAAAAATTTAAGACAATTAGTACAAAAGATTGAAAGTTATATTGAATTTTTAAAAACAAATGAAGAATTTGACACTAAATTCTACGATGTAGGAGACGGCGTTGCCGTAAGTATAAGAAAAGATGAAACAAATTAATCTAATAATACCTGGAAATAATGATTATAAAAAGAAAGTAGAGAATTCCTGCTTTCTTTTTCCACTTAATGATTATTCCATAGGTATTACAAAAACATTCAATATAACTGAAATACCAGAGTATTCTTATATCTATATAAATCGTATTCTAGATACATCTTCTATTGCTTCCTTAAAAGAACTATTAAAAAATAATTCTAATAAAGTAAAAGGTATAGTATTTGAAGATCTAGGAATTATAAATATAATTGATGAACTAAATTTAAAAATAGAAAAGATTTTATATGCAACTCATGCTCTAACTAGTACTTTAACTATTAAAACATATCTAAACTTTGTAGATACATGCATTATTTCACCAGATGTTACTAAAGAAGAAACAGAAAGTATTATAAATGAATTAAAAGATAAAGTTGGTATCTTGCTATTCGGAAGATTACCTTTAATGTATTCAAGAAGATCCTTATTAACTAACTACAACGAAGAAAAAGGCTTACCTTTAGATAACAATAAAGTAATAGAAGAAAAACTAACAGGTTATAAATTTCTATTTACTGAAAATGAATACGGAACAGTAATCTATGATTACTTAAAGTATGATGCAAGAGAACTTCTAAATAATAACTACAAATATAATATTATTAACTTAGATACTGAAGCTTGTGATATAGAAGACTGGCTTACTAACTATTTTAATAATATTAAATTAGAAGGTACTACAAACGGATTTCTTGATCGTAAAACAATCTATAAATTACCACCAAAGGAGGCATCTAAATGATAGAACTATTAGCACCTGCAGGTGATATAGATAAATTAAAATTTGCTCTATTATATGGTGCAGATGCCGTATATATTGGAGGTCAAAACTATTCTCTAAGAGCTAATGCTAAAAACTTCTCAATAAATGCAATAAAAGAAGCATGCGCCTTCGCTCACTCTATAGGTAAGAAAGTATATGTAACAGTAAATATTGTCTTACATAATGAAGATGTACCTAACTTACTTTCTTACTTAAAAGAACTATCTACATGTAATGTAGATGCAGTAATCGTGTCTGATGTAGGAGTAATGAATCTTATTAAAGAAAATAACTTACCTTTAGAAATCCATGTCTCTACACAAGCATCTATTACTAATGATAAGGCTGGATTATTCTATAAGAATAACTTCAATGCTAAAAGATTAGTACTTGCAAGAGAAACTTCTAAAGAAGATATAAAAAGAATAAAAGATGCTACTAACTTAGATTTAGAATGCTTTGTACATGGAGCTATGTGTACAGCAATATCAGGTAGATGCGTATTATCTAATGAGTTAACTCTAAGAGATGCAAACCGTGGTGGTTGTGCTCAAATCTGTCGATGGGAATTTATTAAAGATGGAAATACATATTCAATCTCATCTAAAGACTTAAATATGATTCCATATATTAAAGAAATGATAGAAGTAGGAGTAAACTCATTTAAAGTAGAAGGAAGAATGAGAGGTATCTACTATATAGCAGTAGTAATAAATGCATATCGCCATATAATAGATGGTATTAAAAACAATACTTTAACTGAACAAGATAAAAAGTATTACCTAGCTATTTTAAACCGTGTAGCAAATCGAGATTCCACTCCACAATTCTTTAAAGGAGTACCAGGTAAGGAAGGTGAGTACTTCCTAGGTCGTCAAGAAGAATCTAACCAAGATTTCTTAGGTTTAGTATTAGACTATGATAAAGAAACTAAACTAGCTACTATAGAAGAAAGAAATCTGTTTAGTATAGGTGATAAAGTATCTTTCTTTGGCCCAAATCTAGAAGAGTATACTACTACAATAAATGAAATCTTTGATGAAGATGATAACCATATAACTACAGCTAATAAACCTAAAATGATAGTTAAAGTAAGAGTAGATGCACCTTTATCTAGATATGATATGATGCACATCAAAGTGTTTGACAAAAAAGACTTTATATAGTACTATTTTCTAGTATTATTTCTTAAAGGGAGAGATAACAATGAATAATAAAACAACAATAATAATGACTTCTGAAGGTTATTTAGCACTAGAAGAAGAACTAAATAATTTAAAGAACGTAGAAAGACCTCGTATAATAGAAGATCTTAAAGAAGCAAGAGCTCAAGGAGACTTATCAGAAAACGCTGACTATGACTCAGCAAGAAATGAACAAGCTCAAGTAGAAGCTAAGATTAAAGAATTAGAATACAAATTAGCTCATGCTGAAATAAGTGATTCTAATAAGAAAGTAGATAAAGTATCTGTAGGTTCTAAAGTAACTATTGCCTATGATGAAGATGATGAAGAAACTTATTATATTGTAGGTTCTACTGAAGTAGATGCATTTAATAATAAGATTTCAAATGAATCTCCAATAGGTAAGGCAGTACTAGGACACAAAAAAGGTGAAGTAGTATCTGTAGAATCTCCAAATGGTTCATATGAGGTCAAAATAACTAATATAGAATAACAAAAAAGATAACTAAAAGTTATCTTTTTTGTTATAATGTTAATGAAAGTAGATGATGAATATGTTAAATAACAAAGGTTATGCAGCAAAAGAAATGATCATGTTATCTCTAGCATTAGCACTAGTATTTGGTATAGCTCTAGTAAGAGTATCTTTTGCACTTGATGAAGCAAATGATACAACAAGTATTAACGATTTAAATAACTCTAGTATTATAATAGCAGCTAAAGCATACGTAGATACTCATAAAGATAAATTTACTGACGAAGTTAAATATATCTATGGCTCAGATCTAATCCAAGAAAACTACTTAACAGATCAAATAAAAGATGCTTCAAATAAAAAAATAAAAATAACTAAAAAAGAAGATACATACGAAATAACTCTAGAAAATTAATGTAAAATTTACGTAAAATAATCTAGATTTATAAATACATTTATGATAAATTATATCTCGTTAAAGAAAAGGAGTGATTTATATGATTTATCCATCAATCGATAAATTACAAACTATAGTACCTTCAAAGTTCACTTTAGTATACGTATCTGCAATACGTTCTAAACAAATGAATGAGAAGAATCACTATCAAATGCCAGAGGAAGAATACAAATGTAAAAGAGGCGTTGGTAGAGCATTAGAAGAACTTGAAAGAGGACTTATTACAGTTAATACTAACTCTAATAAATAATTATAAAAAAGTTCTTGCAATGCTTAAGTAAATATGTTAATATTTACTTGTCCTTCGGGGGATTAGCTCAGTTGGCTAGAGCACCTGCCCTGCACGCAGGGGGTCAAGAGTTCGAGTCTCTCATCCTCCACCATTTAGGATTTAAAACTTAGTTAGAAATAACTAAGTTTTTTTAATGCCTAAATATACCTAAATCTTATATAAAGTCGACTATTATTCGAATATTAAAAACAACTTAAAATAAACATTGAATATAACAAAAGCCTAGATTATTATACGCTTGTATTTTTTTATTAATACATCAAGAAAGGAAAC
>CAMOYX010000021.1 GCA_946630615.1 uncultured Mycoplasmatota bacterium | reverse complement strand
ACACCACTAGTCTTAGATAACCTACAAGTAGCTATCTCAGGGCAACTTACTGCTATATCATAACTAACATCAACATTAGTTTTAATTAAAGAATTCTTTCTACTATTAACATCTACAGAAATAGTATAAGTATTAACACCATCGAAGTTAGATACAAAGTGATTAGTACCTGTACTAGACAAAGTTGTACTATTAAAATAAAAACCTTCAGTTTCTAGAATATGAGTTAATATTTCTGAATAAAAGTATCTACTATATGTAACAGGTATAAATATAAGTACTAAACTAACAAATAAAGCTATAAGTAAATACTTCTTCATATATATTCCTTTCTAGATAACTTGGTTAGCAGATATTCTAATTTCAATAGCTTCCATCATACCAGCATATAATTTATTAGTTTTATAATCTGTTGGGAAGTTAATAGATAAAGTATATGTATCAGTTATCCTATCTGTATAATTCAAATTATACTTTTGATTAACCTTATATAAATTATACCATACACCATTACTATCGTTTACAGTTTCTTTAGTTAATATATTTGTAGCAGAATTAATGTCACTCACATTTCTATATAAACTAATATTTAAAGGAAGATTAGTAGTAGTTCTAATATCTATAGTATATTCCATATCAACTTCACTTTGTTTTGTATCATCATAGTTAGCTATAGAAAATGTATAATTATATTTATTATTACTTGGTACTATCTCATATGTATTTAAATTAAATATCATATCAGTTGGTTTAAGTAAAAATATTGCCTTATCTACATTAACATTAACATCCTTACTAGATTCATACCTAGCGTCTGTATTATTATCAGCAAATACTAAAGTTACTCCAAATGCAAATAAGAAAATATAAAAACAAATTAAAGAAATATATTTAATTTTAACATTACTAAATCTCATCATAATTTACCCCATATACTGAGTAGCTTCTAAGCTAAGATCTAAGAATTTAGCATTATCACTTACTACTTCATTACCACCTAAGTCATCATTCACCCATTCTACTGGTATAGAAATAACTGGTTTTACTCCATTAGAAATATCTGTTAAAGATATAATTCCAGTATAATTACCATCTTCATCTAAAGTTAAAGTAATATTTGAAGATGTAATTGTACCAGCAGTTAGAACAATATCACTATCACTAGTATTATCAATTACTTTAATAGTAATTTTAATAGCTACTTCAGTACTAGTAGGATCTACTACTAAGTTAATTACTCCAGTAGAACCTGGTGCAGCTTTACCATCTTTTACATGTGTATTATTCCAATCTATATTATTAATAGATATACTATTTACACTAGTATCTGTTAAATTAGTATCATTAAGTAGAATATTCCAATAAGCTACATTAGACTCCATAGGGCGGTTTACATTAGATGCATAAACAGCATAAGTAGTCTTATTTACTAAATAAACAAATGATAAAACTAATAAAGAAATAACAACTACTTGCTTTTTCATCTACCTATTCCTACCTTCTAATAATATTGTATAGATAGAATAAAAAATTTACAATTTATCTACAAATAACTTTGTAAAGTAATGTAAAAGCTATATACACAAAAAAAGATGCTATGCATCTTTTTTTTCACTTTCTTTATCATCTTCTACTGGTTCTTTGATAACTAATACTAAATGATATATTTGATAAATGAATATTATCATTATTGGTAATATAACAAAGATTAAGAAACCTACTGTAGATTCTAAGAAATCTAAAACACTACCTAAATTGTTATAAACCTCACCATTAGATAAACCAGCAACTAAAGTATTAGAGATTTGTCTATCACCATCACTAATAGTATAGATAGCACCAGCATCTCCACCTTCTTTTGCAATAACTTCAGCTTCTTTAATAATATAAGCTTTATTTAATACATCATAATAGTAAATCTTAGATCCAATTGTTACATCATCATATCTAGCATCTTCTAATACTATTAAATCACCTTTATTAAATGATTTTAAATAATGTTCATTATCTCTATTAATAGTAACTATAGTTTTATAACCAAACTTAGTATAACCATATTCATTACGTACTAATAAGAATGTAGTTAATATAACAACATAAATAATTAATACAAATTCAACAACTCCAAATAAAAATTTTCCTACTTTCTTCATAATAGTATATCCTCCATCATACTCATAATAAATTTATCATATTTGAAATAACTTTACAATTAATTATTATCATTATAAGAATAAATTCCTTTTTTCCAATGATATGCTTGAGTCTTAAAATTAAATTCTTTATCATTAATTTTTACCGTATCATCAGTTGTGAATTCCATATTAGCTTCTTTTTCATTGTAACCATTATATATTTCATCACAAGTATTTTCTTTTAAACCTAAAGTACATACTTGAACTATAATACTTACTTCACCAGTTTCACAAACATTCTTATAACTTTTAAGTAAGTAGTTAGTTGGTACATCACTATAAGTTTGTTTTTTACTTTTACCATTATTATATCTTTTTATATCTTCTTCACTTATTACTTCACCAGTAGTACTATCAATTACAGGTTCACTTTCTTCCTCTTCTTCGTTATTATTTATTCCAAGAGGATATAAACTAATTTCATCAATTTTAACTAAACTACATCTACTACTTGCAAAAGATATAGAAAATACACTTATTAGTAAAACAAAAACTAATAAAGTAAAAGCAAATATTAAACTATTCTTTTTCTTTTTCATTCTTATCATACTTTCTAAAGAAAGACTTTAATTTATCTTCATATAATTTTTTATCTGTTTCATAACTTCTAGCATGTTTAGCACCTTTTACCCACACTAACTCTTTTTCTGAAGCGCATGCTTCATAATTAATGTTAGTATTAATTGGTTTTACAAAATCATCATCAGTACCATGAAAGAATATTACAGGTATATCTCTATTCTTAGATAATGTTCTCTTAACATTTACATCATTATAAGAAAACTTAGCTTTTAAGAACGCTAATACATCAAATAACTTAGAAATATTATTTGGAGGTAATTTCATCCATCTAACAAGTAAATCATAAAATAATGATTCTAAAGATTGATAACCGCAATCAGCAATTATACCAGCTACTTTACTAGATAAGTTTTCACCAGTACTTAAAAGTGCTGTAGAGCATCCCATAGATATACCATAAATATAGATAGGAAGCTTATTCTCTTCTTCACTAGCAATAAAGTTTACCCAGTCACATATATCCTTTTTCTCATAAGCTCCAAATGTAATATATTTACCTTCACTTTCATTTGTAGCTCTTTGTTCTACTAATAATATAGAAGAACCATTTTTAACTAAGAAAGGAAGTATTAAAGCAAAGTCATTATATGGATTACTTCTATATCCATGACTTAATACTATTATTCTTTTAGCATTCTTAGTTCTAATATACTTAGCGTGTAATAAATACTTATCAACACTTCTAATATACATATCTTCTTTAGGTATTTCACTATACCACTTATCATTTACATGACTAGTTTCAAGTGAACCTGAATTAGAATTTTTTGCATATAATTTATAGAATGCTTGATTTTTCTTATTACAAGCAACATTAAATAATACATTGCTAATCATTAAATATATTAAGAATATAAATACTATTAAACCTATTGTAAGAAATAAATAATACATAACTTCACCTCATATAATCACATTATATCAAAAAAGAAGTATTATTATTAATACTTCTTTTATCTACAATTCTTTTTATACCATTCCATCTGAGCATCATTCATTTTAATTCTTTCTTCAAGCTCAGTAACTTTACCACTTAATTCTCTATTTTCATTCATATACTTTTCATAATAAGGCATTATACCAAATACAGTAATTACAAAAAATAATATAGTCATACCTACTATAATTCCAGTTATAGTATTTCTCTTAACTCCATTTTGTTTACTAACTTTTCTTTCTAAAGTCTTAATTATATCTTCTAGTTTAGCTCTTTCTTCTGGACTCATTGGTTTATTAGCATCTTCCCTAGGTTTAAAAAATCCTTTGCCTTCTTCCTTAGACTTAGAGTTTAGAGAAGCTTCCTTAGTACTTTTTACTAGATCTGCTATATCTCTTTTATTACCATCTTCTTTAGCACCATAACTAAATGCATTATCTGGATTAGGAACTTTATTAAATTCAGGTAATCCAAAAGTCTCTTGTTTCTCTTCTACTAAAGATTCAATAGTACCATTACCATCTGTAAGTCCATCATTATTTATATTTTCATTATCTAGATTATTTAGTTTATCTAGGTTATCAAACATATTTTTATTCATAATCTATCATCCTTAATGAAATTATAACATAACCAATATTTTTTTGTTAATTTATTATTGACATTTACATTAAAAAAAACTATACTTTAAGTGTTCTTGTGCTTGATTAGCTCAGTCGGTAGAGCAAACGGCTGTTAACCGTTGGGTCGTAGGTTCGAGTCCTACATCAAGCGCCATTTAGAATATTAAAAGAAGTAACTTAAGTTACTTCTTTTTTTGTTTATAAAAATACTACAAGTTTTCACTTGTAGTATTTTCTAGTTCTAATAAATAATTATCTAAAATAGACAAGATATCATCTTCGCTTCTACATTTACATATTAATGTTTTGACTTCTTTACTTCCAGGCATTCCTTTTAAATAGAAAAGTATATTACTTCTTATTTGTAGTAATGCTAGTTTTTCATTCTTATCTTCTTTTAACAATTTAAAGTGATATTTCATTAGATCTATTCTTTCTTTATAAGTAGGTTCATCTGATACTACTTTACCATACTTAAAGTACTCATCTATATCACGAATAATCCAAGGATTTCCAAGACAAGCTCTACCAATAGCAACACCATCGCAACCTGTCTCATTAATCATACGAATAGCATCTTCTACACTTCTAATATCTCCATTGCCAAATACAGGAATAGATACTGCATCCTTTACTTGTTTGATATACTCCCAATGAGCTTCACCTGAATAGAATTCACTTCTAGTTCTTGCATGTACTGTAATAGCACTAGCACCTGCACTTTCCATTTTTTTAGCAAATTCTACTACATTTATACTATTCTTATCCCAACCAATTCTCATCTTAACAGTAACTGGTATAGGTACTGCATCTACTACTGCCTTAACTATTTCATAAGCTAGTTCAGGTTCTTTTAAAAGTGCACTACCACTTTTAGAAGAAATAGCTATCTTTGGTACAGGACAACCCATATTAATATCAATAATATCTGGATTCATCTTCTCATATACTATCTTAGCTGCAATAGCCATACTCTTAGGATCTCTACCAAATATTTGTTGAGCTATAGGTCTTTCTTCTTCACTCATTTTAAGTAAGTCTATAGTTTCTTTACTTCCAAATTCTAGTGCATTAGAAGAAACCATTTCACCAACTAATAAGCATTCACCCATACTTCTACATATTTTTCTAAAGGAAGTATTGGTATAACCAGCCATAGGAGCAAGTACCACTCTTGGTACTTCTACACTTCCTATTCTAATGGCCATTTTATTACCTCTACTTGGCTTCCTTGTTCTAATAATAAAGCATTAGCTTCATCTCTATCTATATGTAGTTCTAATACTCCAGTTTCATCAGCTTTAATAATAGCTCTAATATAAGCTACTCTATTGCCATTTACTTTAACTAAGACTTGTTCCTTATTCTTAACTCCATACTTATCTAAATCTTCTAAAGACATGTGTACATGAGCTTCAGCAATAATAACACTACTATCTAAAGTAATTTCACCATCTTCTCCAATTACTCTAATAGATTCAGAATTTTCTAAATCACCAGATTGTCTAACTGGAGGATTTATACCAAGTAAAAAAGCATCTGATTTACTTACTTCTACTTGGTTATATTTTCTATAAGGTCCTAAAAATCTTAGTCTTTCTATTTTACCTTTAGGTCCAACAATAGTTACCATTTTATCTGTTGCAAATTGTCCTTTTTGAGATAATTCTTTATATACATTATAAGGAGTCTTAAATAACTTTTCATAAGCTTCTTTAGTTAAATGAATATGATGATTACTAACTCCAACATTTACTTTAAACATAACTAATTCCTTCTTTCTTATAAATTATAACATACTAACTAGTTCTTCCCATTTATTATTAAGTTCTAATAAAGTATTTTCTTTTTCTTCTATTTCTTTATTAATAGAATTAGATTTTTGATAATCTAAATAATTATCTTCTTCTAATAAAGAATCTTTTAGATTCTTTATTTCTAATTCTAGATTAGTTATTTTCTTTTCTATAGATTTAATATCTTTATTAACATCATAGTTATTCTTTACTATCTTTTCTTTGTTTACTTTAGGTATTTCTTCAATTACTACATTATCTTCTCTTGTATTTAATACTTCTAAATATTTCTTATAATTCATATTAAATACTTCATTAGAATTATTTTTAAACTCTAATAATCTATTAGCTATCTTAGATATAAAATATCTATCATGACTAACAAATATAATAGTGCCTTCATAATCAAGTAATATATCTTCTAATCTTTTCTTACCTATAATATCTAAGTGATTAGTAGGTTCATCAAGTATTAATACATTTGGTTTATTATAAAGTATCTTACATAAAGAAAGTCTTACTTTCTCACCACCTGATAATACTTTAATCTTCTTATTAACATCTTCCCCACTAAATAAGTAACTACCAAGTATAGTTCTAGCCTTCTCATTATCAATACTTGGGTTAGCTAACTTAAACTCTTCTAATATAGTATTATCACTGCTAATCATTGCAAGATCTTGATCAAAATAACCTATTTTTAGATTATCTCCATATATTATCTTACCTTTTATCTTAGGAATAACATCCATGATAGTTTTAAGTAAAGTAGACTTACCACTACCATTTACTCCTATAATACCTAGTCTATCTCCTCTTTCTATATCTATATTAATATTCTCTTGTAAAACATTATTATCATAACCAATAGAAAGATTCTTTAAAGATATTACTTTTCTTGATGTAGTATCTATATTATCTAAATCTGTTTTAAAGGTGTTTTTATTAGGTTTAGAAGGCTTTTCTATAATAGTCATCTTTTCTATTTGTTTTAATTTAGATAAAGCCATAGATGCTTTACTTGGCTTATATTTAAATCTTTCATATATATCTTTTAATCTTTTAATCTCTTTTTGTTGATAGTTATAGTCTTTTAATAGTTTTTGATAACGTATTTCTTTTTCTTTTTCATAGTATTCGTAGTTACCTTCAAAGTGATTAGTTTTTCCATACTCTATTTCATAAATATTATTTACTATGTTATTTAAAAACATTCTATCGTGTGATACTAAAACTATTGCACTTTTATAATCATGTAAATAATTTTCTAAATAATTAATAGTAGTTATATCTAGATGGTTAGTAGGTTCATCTAAGAATAATATTGAAGGCTTAGAAAGAAGTAACTTCATTAAAGATATCTTAGTTCTTTCTCCACCTGAAAAAGATGATATTAATCTATCTTTATCACTTGATGAAAAACCAAATTTACTTAACATTACTTCATATTCTTTTTTATATGAATAACCTCCTAGTATTTTATATTTTTCTAGTTTATTAGTATACTCTTCTATTAATTTAGAATTATTAGATAAAATACTTTCTAATTCTTCTATTCTATTCTTTAAGTTAAAAAGAGTAGTATTAGCACTTTCTAATACACTCTCTAAAGTTACATTAACATCATTAAAAGTAACTTGAGATAAATAGCCTATTTTTATATTACCTAATCTAGTAATACTAAAGTCTTCCTCTCCTACTCCTTGAGATAACATATCGTTATCTATTAAAGCTTTAAGTAAGGTGGTTTTTCCTGCACCATTTCTTCCAACTATACCTATATGACTATTGCTAGTTATTTTAATATTTATTTCTTCTATAATAGTTTCTCCATTTATTTCAATAGAGCCATTCTTAATCTCGTAGTGCATCTTACCACCTCCAAGCCATTTGATTATACAATAATTAATATAAAAAAGGGAGAAAGATTATCTTTCTCCCTAAGTGTGAGTTTGAGTTTATATGTTATTTTTTGTATAGAGTTTGTCTCTTATAAAAGAGCTTCTAATTTACTATTGGATATCACTACTCCCTTCTTACACCTACATAATATAAATTAATTATGAAGTTTATGTGAAGAAAAAGTGAATTGTTACTTTTTACTCACTTTCTTTACATTGAAGTAAAAAGTAGTACCTTTACCAACACTAGACTTAACACCAAATTTAAATCCGTGTTTCTCTAATATAGTTTTAACAATAGATAATCCAAGTCCTGTACCAACAACATTTCTCTTATGATTCTTATCATTTTTATAGTACTTGTTCCAGATAAAATCTATATCTTCTGTTTTAATACCTTTACCAGTATCTCTAATAGATACTTTATAAGTATCTTTTTCTTTCTTTACACTTATATATACAGTTAAATCTTTACCTGTATAGTTAATTGCATTATTAATTAAATTATATATAACTTGATCTAATTTACTCTTATCAGCTTCAACAATAGCTTCACTTGGCATATCACATACAAATTTATAAGATTCAGTTTCTTTTATTACTTCGTATCTTCTTAATATATCATTAATATCTTTTACTAAATCAAAGTTAGATAATTCTATATCATCAGCTGTAGCTTGCATTCTAGATAAAGTTAAAATATCTTGTACTAATGTAGTTAATCTATTAGATTCATCAATGATAATATTACAATTTTCCTCTCGTTTCTTATCATCTTTATAAGATATATCTCTTACCATTTCAGCATATGCTCTAATAAGCGTTAAAGGTGTCTTAAGATCATGAGATACATTAGCCATTAAGTCTCTTTGTAGCTCATTAGTTCTTAACATATCAGCTTCAGCATGAGTAAGCACATTAGCTAGTTCATCTACTTCCTTAGCGCCATACTTTGGAAATTCCACAGGTTCACCCGAACCTAATTTCTTTGCTCTTATAGTTAAATCATTAATAGGTTCAGATAGTCTTCTAGCTAAAAATACACTTATCATGGAAGCTACTACTATAACTATAATAGTTAAGTAAATTAACTGATTACGTATAACCTCATTAGCTGTAGATAAATCTTCTAAGTTAGAATATAAAAATACTACACCACTATTAAGCTTTAACTCATAAAGATAACCTCTAGTTTCATATTCTTTATTTAATAATCTTATAGAATTAGATTCTTCTTTAGAATTTAAGAAATCTTCTTTTAAAGATTGTATTTCTTGGTTATTATCTTTATTTAAAATACAACCTGGAATTAAATTGTTATATTTAATAGAAAAACTATTATTAGGATAATACTCTACACATATATTATTAACATAAGCAGTTTTTTCTAATACTAAACTTACATTAGATGGACTAGTATTTTTAATACTGTTAGCTATCTTATCTAAGTTCTTTATTTGAAAACTCTCATAAGAATATCTTAAATAAACTACTTGAGTTAACCATAAAAGTAATAATATGAATACACTAAAAGTTATAAAGAAAAATAATATTTTAGTCTTATAACTACTATTCCTTAGCTTCATCATACTCAAACTTATAACCCACTTTTCTTACAGTTTTAATATATTCTCCAAAAGAACCTAGATGTTGACGCAAAGTCTTAACATGAGTATCTATAGTTCTATCATCCCCATAGAAATCATAACCCCAAACATTATTTAATAATTGTTCTCTTGTTAAAGCTATATGTTCATTTTGAAAGAAATACTTAAGTAAATCATACTCTTTAGGAGTTAAAGTAACTAACTTTCCATCAACTCTAACTTCATGTGCAACATCATCTAATTCTAAATTACCATAATTAATAGTTTTATTCTTTTTAATAGCTTTTCTCTTAGTAATAGCTTTTACTCTAGCTACTAATTCTTTTGGACTAAATGGTTTAGTTACATAGTCATCAATACCTAAATCAAAGCCATGTAATTTATCATACTCTTCACCTCTTGCTGAAAGCATAATAACTGGAATACTATCTTTAATCTCTTTGATTTCCTTTACGGTTTGATAACCATCTTTATGAGGCATCATTATATCCATGATAATAATATCAAAATCATCTTTATTTACTAACTCGATAGCTTCATCACCGTCTGATGCTTCAACTACTTCATAATCATTTAATTCTAAATATTCTCTTACAACATCTCTTATAAGTTTTTCATCGTCACATACAAGTACTTTCATATATAAAAGCACCTCCAATCACTTAAACATATTATAACAAAAAAGTGATATTTTTGTGAAAATCAGTGAAAAAGTAAAAAAACTAGCTTATAGCTAGTCTTATGCATTTTGTATTTGATTCATATAATTTCTTACTTTAGTAGCCCATGTAGAAGATGCAGCATACTTATGTCCAATTTGTTCTACTGTAGTAAGTCCTTGAGCAACATAATACTTACCCAAGTTTCTTATCATTGCTTCGATACCTTCATCTATAGTATCAAACTTAGCCCATCCATCACATCCAGAGCCTACCATACCACCTACATTGTTACATTGTCTAACTAAGTTAGAACACTTACCATTACATCCTGTTTCAAGAAGTGATATAGCAACAGCCATATAAGGATCAACTCCCCATGTAATTGATGCATTAGCATAAACATATCCTTTACCTGCTAATTCATTTTTTAAACTTCTATCAAGCTTAGCTGCAAGTTCAGATAAAGTCATACCATCATATATAACAACTGGGCTTTCTGCTTTAAGGGAAGCAACACTTATCTCTTGTTTAAAAGAAGATGTTGTAAATGCTAAAGATGATTCTTCACCATTTCTTTCATTTTCAGCTTTTATTAAAACTGATTCTATTAAGTTCATACCCATGCTTGTTAAAGAACTATCTGATTTCATGATTGTAAATCTTTCAAGTGATGATCCCATAAATTCTAATAGAGTTATCACAAGTAAAGTCATAATAATACCTTTTACCGAGGGTAAATTTTTCATAGTTTTTATCATTCCTTTTTTTTACAAAGCTTCCTCATTATACAAAACAAGGTATAGCTTGTCAAATCAGTGCAAACATGTGTATGCTTGCTCTACCATTTGACAATTACATTATACTATATAAATAACTAATATTAAAAGAGTTCTAATATATGTTATAATTAACTAGGTGATTATATGATTGAAATTGGAGATTTATTGAAATATTTAATTTTAGGAGTAATACAAGGTATAACTGAACCATTACCTATTTCTTCTTCAGGTCATTTAGCTTTAATTAGTAAATTATTTAATTTTACTATTAATGACCTTAACTATGAAATAATAACTAACTTTGGTTCATTTATAGCAATATTTATAATATTCTATAAAGATATTATTAAATTAATTAAAGGTTTCTTTACTTACATCTTTAATAAAGATAAGAGAAAAGAAAATGAAGCAATCTTTAAGTATTGTTGGTTAATAGTAGTTGGATCTATTCCAGCTGCAGTAATTGGCTTATTACTAAAAGATAAAATAGAAACAATATCAAATAACACTAATATACTTGGTATATGCTTCTTAATTACATCTATTCTATTATTCTCAATTAGAAATAAGAATGGTAAGAAAGATGATAATGATATTACATTAAAAGATGCTATTATAATTGGTTTATTTGAGTCATTTGCACTTCTTCCTGGTATATCAAGATCTGGTACTGTAATGGTAGCTTGCATGTTATTAGGTTTAAAAAATAAAACAGCTTTAAAATATACATTTATGTTATATTTACCAGTTTCTCTAGGTTCTATGGTATTAGGTGTTAAAGATTTACTTGAAGTATCTAATTTAAGTAGCTTAGTATTACCTTACGCACTTGGTATGTTACTAGCATTTACTTTTACATATCTATGCTATGGAATCTTAAAGAAAACAGTTAACAATGGTACATATTGGAGATTCTCAATATATACTTTATTAATTAGTATATTCACTTTAATATATTTCAATTTATCATTCATAAAATAAAAGATAGGATTAATTAAATAATCCTATCTTTTTTATTCTATTTCTTTAGTATCTAACTTATTAGTTATTTCTACTTTATTAATCATATTAAATCTATTAGTAATCTTATCTGTAGTTATATTAATATCCTTAACATCTTTAGATACAGTATCTATACTACGTGCTAATTTTTCCCAACGTTCTTTGTATCTTTCAAAGTCTTCAGCAAGTTTACCAAGTTCAACTTGAATAACCTTAGCAAATTTATCTCTTTCTTTAGTTTTAACAACCATACCTACAGTTGTAAGCATAAACATTAAAGTAGTTGG
>CAMOYX010000020.1 GCA_946630615.1 uncultured Mycoplasmatota bacterium | reverse complement strand
GCTAAAGAAGCTATAACAAAGAAACTAGAAGATGAAGGTATAGCAAGAAGAGTTAATAACTATAAGATGAGAGACTGGGTATTTGGTAGACAAAGATTCTGGGGTGAACCAATACCAATGATTCACTGCGATAAATGTGGATGGGTACCAGTACCTGAAAAAGACTTACCTGTACTACTTCCAGATGTAGCAGAGTATGAGCCTACTGACACTGGTGAATCACCACTAGCTAAGATCGAATCATTTGTAAATTGCAAGTGTCCAAAGTGTGGAGCTGATGCAAGACGTGAAACAGACACAATGCCACAATGGGCAGGTTCTTCATGGTATTTCTTAAGATACATGGATCCAAGAAATGATAAAGAATTTGCATCAATGGACGCAATGAAATACTGGGGCCAAGTAGATTACTATGATGGTGGTAACGAACACACAGCACGTCACTTACTATATGCAAGATTCTGGGTACAATTCTTATATAACATAGGTCTAGTACCTAAAAAAGAAATGATTTGGACAAGAGTTAACCATGGTATGATCTTAGGTTCTAATGGTGAAAAGATGTCTAAATCTAAAGGTAATGTTATTAATCCAGACGATGTTATAAATGAATATTCATCAGATACTTTAAGAACATATGTAATGTTCATGGGTGACTATCAACAAGATGCTCCATGGTCTACTGAGTCTTTAAAAGGATGCGATAGATTCTTAAATCGTGTAATTAAAATTGGAGAAAAATTAAATGATAAAAAAGGCTATACAAATGAAACTTTAGTTCATAAAACAATTAAAAAAGTTACAAATGATATAGACTCTATAAAGTTTAATACAGCAATAGCTGCTCTAATGAGTATGTTAAATGAATATGAAAAACAAGATAGTATTACTAAAGATGATTATCATACACTATTAGTATTACTAAACCCATTTGCTCCACATATAACTGAAGAACTAAATGAAAAGTATAATTTAGGTACTCCAATATGTGAATCAACATGGCCAAGCTATGATGAATCTAAATTAATTGAAGATAATATTACTCTTGGAGTTCAAGTAAGTGGAAAACTAAGAGGAACTATTAATATTAAAAAAGATGCTACAGAAGATGAAGCTATCTCTCTAGCTAAAGAAAATGAAAATGTAAATAAATTCTTATTAGATAAAGATATAGTTAAAGTAATATATGTACCTAACCGTATCTTAAATATAGTAGTTAAGTAGGTGTAATATGTTTAGAATAAGTTTTAAAAAAGATAACCATTATGCAGAAATAGTAGGAGATGCCATAGTTATACTATTTGGCACTTTCCTATTATTAAATAATATATTAAAAATAAATAATTATTATTTATTATTAACTATATTCTATGCTCTATATGGCTTAACTAACCTAGGAGTATATTATTTTAAAAAGAGTAGAAATGAATATAGTAATTTACTACTAGGTGTATTAGGTCTATTCTTTGCTATAGCTAATCATTTAATAGACTTTACAAGTGCTCCAAGAATTAACGCTATTCATACACTTGCATTTGGTCTAGGTGTATCACTAATTAAACTAAAAGCAGCAGATTTCTATAACGATAGAAAAAATAAAACTTGGTTAATTATAATTGCTCACTTAGTATTATTTTTACTAATGAATATATTAGTATCTTTAAACTATACAACAGATTATCAATCAAATATTAAACTACTAGGTTTCTATGTATTTATCATGGGTATTATGAATTTCTATGAAACTATGTATATAACACTTACTAGAAAGACAGTAATTAAATGAAAACAGTTAAAGACTTCAAAGACTATCAAATACTAGATATGTCTAACGGAGAAAAACTAGAACGTTGGGGAAACATTACTTTACTAAGACCAGATCCAGAAATAATTTGGCCTACTAAAAGTAATCCTAGCATTTGGAATAAAATAGATGCTCACTATATAAGAAGTAACGAAGGAGGAGGACACTGGGAGATTAAAAATAGAAATCTTCCAGATGCCTTCCAAGTATCTTATAAAGACTTAGTATTTAATTTAAAATTAATGGGTTTTAAACATACAGGATTATTTCCAGAACAAGCTTATAACTGGAATTTAATAAGAGATACTATTAATAATTCTAAAAGACATGTAAAAGTACTAAATCTATTTGCATACACTGGAGCAGCTTCTATTGCTGCACTATCATGTGATGCAGAAGTAGTACATGTAGATTCTTCACGTGGTATGATTGAATGGGCAAAAGAAAACGTTAAATCTAACCACTTAGAAGATAAGAATATAAGATTCTTAGTAGACGATGTAAGAAAATTTATTAAAAGAGAAATAAGAAGAGGAAATAAATATGACATAATTCTTATGGACCCTCCATCATTTGGTAGAGGTGCCAAAAAAGAAGTTTGGTCTATTGAAAAAGACTTATTTGAATTAGTTAATGATGCTACTGAGTTACTATCTGATGACCCATTACTATTCTTAATAAACTCATATTCTACAGGTCTATCAATGACTGTATTAGAAAATATCTTAAAATTAACAGTAAATAAAAAAGAAGAGGGAATTATCTCTTCTGATGAACTTGGTATAGAAATGCAAAATTCTAGCTTAGTACTACCATGTGGTGCATATGCTAGATGGGAAAAGAAAAACTCCTAACGTATTAGGAGTAATGCACTTGCAGCAAGAATACCAAATAAACCTGTTATATATAAAATAACTATAGCAGAAGCCATACCTTGGCTTCTTGCTTTTTTTTGCTCTAAAACTAATTGTTTAGCATTTTCTTTTTCTTCATTAATAGCTCTTTCATCATCTATATCAATAATATTAGATAATGTATTACTAATAAATTCTATTTCTCTTAATTGAAAATTATTTAATTCATTTTCTTCATAAGTATTATGATAAAAACTAAAGTGTTCTACAAATTCATTATATTCATTAATAGAAGACTCAGGAAGAAATGAAGAATATCTCTTAATATTTTCTAAATGATGATGTTTTAATTGCATTTCTTCTATTTCTAAAGTTAAATTATCTACTTTTTCAAAATACTTACTATTTTTTAATACTTTATTATTTTTCATTTTTTAATGCATCTCCAAACATATTAAGTGTTACATAACCATACTTATTTTTTAAGCTGTTGTATACTTCTAAAGCATTATCTGCATTACTAGCTTTGTATTTATATTTTTTATTATTATTTAATTTAATAAGTAAATAATCTTGATTATCAATATTTGTAACAGTAATTGTATTTATAGCATCTGGAATAATTTCTACATCTTTATTCTCATCTTCAGTAGTTCTAAATATTTGTATTAATTTAAATAAAGTTTTTCCATTTATTACCTTAGGATTAGCAATTGAGGTTCTAAACATATCATTATATAAAAGTGTAGGTAGATAAAGGTCTCCTATATATACAGTTTCTAGTTTATCATCAATCTTACAAGTAAGTGTAGCAGCCTCACTATCAACTGCTATATTCTCGCTTATAGAAGGATTTAATCTAGACCATTCAAATAAATAATTAAGATTGTCTTTCATTATATAATTTTCTACCATAATTACTATTCCTCTATCATAAATAGATTATAGCATAAAGAAATCTTTAAAAAAAGATAATAATAATTTATAATATTAACGCATGTGAGGTGATACTATGGCTAAATTAGACGAAGAATTTATAAAATATGTATCTAAAGAAAAAAATGAACCAGAATGGATGCTAAACTTTAGACTTAATTCATTTAAATCTTTTAATGAATTAGATATGCCTAAATTTGGTCCTAAACTAGATATAGACTTTGATAAATTTAATTACTATAAAAAAACAGGAGAAGTAAAACATAACTGGAAAGAAGTAAATAAAGATGCATATAAAACATTCAAACAACTTGGAGTAGTAGATGCAGAAAATAAATATCTAGACGGAGTATCAAACCAATTAGAAAGTGAAGTTATATATCACCATAACATTACTAATAAAGACATAATCTTTTGTTCAACTGATGATGCCTTAAAGAATCACCCTGAAATATTTAAAAAATACTTTAATACTTTAGTTAAATATAACGAAAATAAATTTACTGCCCTAAATGGAGCTCTATGGTCAGGTGGATCATTCATTTATATTCCACCATACACTAAAGTAGATAGACCTTTGCAATCTTACTTTAGAATAGACTCAGAGTCCCTTGGCCAATTTGAAAGAACAATAATAATTGTAGATGAAGGAGCTGAACTATCCTACATAGAAGGTTGTACTGCAAAAACTTATGCTAATATGAGCTTACATGCAGGTGTAGTAGAAATATTTGTAGGTAAGAATGCTAAGTGTAGATATTCTACTATTCAAAACTGGTCAAGTGATGTTTATAACTTAGTTACTAAAAGAGCTATAGTTGATGAAGGAGGAAAGATGGAATGGGTTGATGGTAACATCGGTTCAGGTGTTACTATGAAATATCCTTCTATCATTTTAAAAGGCGATTACTCAACTGGCAACTGTATCTCTATAGCATATGCTAAGAAAGGTCAAATCCTAGATGCAGGAGCTAAGATGATACACCTAGGTAAATACACTAAGAGTAATATAGTTAATAAATCCATTGCAGAAAATGGTGGTGTAGCTAACTACCGTGGTACTACATGCATTAAAAAAGATGCAATACACTCAATGGCAAGCGTTAAATGTGACACTATCCTAATGGATGAATTATCTAAATCAGATACTTTCCCAATAAACATAGTAGATAATAAAACTAGTACACTAGAACATGAAGCATCAGTATCAAGAGTATCTGAAGAAAAACTATTCTACTTAGAATCTAAAGGTCTAAGTGAAGATAGAGCTAAAGAACTATACTTACTAGGTTTTATAGATAACTTCAAAAAAGCACTACCTATGGAGTATGCAGTCGAACTAAATAGACTTATGACTGAAGAATTATAATTTTAAAAAAATAGAAATATTTACTAATCTAAATATTTCTATTTTTTAATTCTTACAAATAATACTAAATCTTATATAACTCACTATAGATTCTATAAATAAATACTTACAAATCTCACTTTGTAAGTATTTATTTTATTTGTTAAAACATACTCGTGAAAGGAGGTATTAATGAATCACGTAATATTAATCGGAAGATTAGTAGAAAGTCCAAAAAGTGAAACCTATGAAGAAAACATAGATAGAATGGCTGTTACTTTAGCAGTACCAAGAACATTTAAGAATAAAGATGGAATCTATGAAACAGACTTTATAAGGTGTATCTTATGGAATGCTATAGCAAAGAAAACAGAAGAATACTGTAAGAAGGGTGACATGGTAGCAATAAGGGGAAGACTACAAGTATCTAAATACGTAAATGAAGAAGGAAAAGAAGAATATCACGAAGAAGTAATAACTGAATCTCTATCATTTGTAAGTTCCCTACATAGGAAAGAAGAAGCATATAGCTAGTTTTCATCATCACTTACGCTGGTCACTAAAAGAACGTGAAGTTACTCCAAAAGCCTTAGCGAATCACCTAAATGTATCTATATGGACTATTTATAATTACTTAAATGGAAGATGTATTCCGAATGCCCAAATTTTTATAAATATAATAACTTACCTACATTTAACTATTAACGAATTTGAAAACGAAAGGAGTGAAGAATATAAGAAAGTTAAATGTATAAAAAACTTAACTTCATAAACTCTCTCTTTAAACTCTAACTATTTGCATTAGGAATAATCCTTTGATATAATGAGTTAGCAAAAAAAAGACACTTTCTTTTACAAGTACTTTAAATACTTATTATATTAAAAAGAAAATTATTTATTAGAAAAGAGGTAATTATAAATGGAGAAAGTAAAGATATTTGGTTTAGGTGGCATTGATGAAACAGGTAAAAATACCTATGTAGTAGAATTAAATAACGATATATTTGTTTTTGACTGTGGTCTAAAATACACTGAAGGTAATCCTTATGGTATAGACTATGTTATTCCTGACTATGAATATTTAGTTAAGAATAAAAATAGAATTAAAGGTGTATTCATAACTCATGGACACTATGAAAACATGGGTGCTGCACTAGACCTATTAAAAACAATACCATCTATTAAATTTTATGCTACTAACTATACTAAATTTGTATTAGAAGACTTAGGAGTAAAAAAAGAATCAATTGTTGAAATAGTACCAGGTAAGAAACTAACTTTTGGCAAAACTACTATGTATAGCTTACCAGTTTCTCATTCAGTTCCAGGTGCCGTTATGTTTATTTTAGAAACAGAACATGGTAGCATTTGTTACACTGGTGACTTTGTTATTGACCCACTTATGAGTGGTGCATATGACATGGACTTAGGAAAAATTGCTTATATTGGCAAAAAAAATGTGCTATGTCTTCTAAGTGAAAGTAGTTTTTCAGAACGTCCAGGACACACTAGTCCAAATCATAGATTAAAAGATTTCTTTACAGATATTATTCATGAAGAAAAAGGTAGATTACTATTCTCAGTTCTACCAACTCATATCTATACAATCCAAGATATCATGAATGCTGCAAGAGGAACTCATAGAAAAGTAGTAATCATGGGTAAAAGATTACAAAGCTTTATAAACTTTACAAAACAAAATAAATACTTAGATATAGAAGAAGATTTATTAGGAGACTTATCAAATATAAATGATCCAGATGCTATTTTATTAATCTGTGATGATAAATCAAATCCATACCAAGCTATTAATAAGATAATGAACGGTTATGATAAATTCATTACTTTAAAAGAAGGAGATACAGTAGTATTTGCTGAACCAAGATATGACTCTAATGAAAAAGCTATAGTTAGATTACAAAATGACTTAGCTATGGCAGGAGCTAAAATAGTAAATATTCCTTCAGATAAAGATATCTTATTACATGCATCACAAGAAGATTTAATGTTAATGATTAAACTATTAAATCCAAAATACTATATGCCAGTAAAAGGAGAATATAGATACTTAGTTAATAATGCTAATATAGCTTATGCTCTAGGTATGAAAAAAGAGAATATTTTCTTAAAACAAAACGGTGATGTAGTAGAACTAAATGATGGTGTATTTAAAGATAAAGGTGAACATATCCAAATAAAAGAATCTTTAATAGATGGTAAATCAAGTGATGATATAGGTGACTTAGTAATTAAGGACCGTGAAATGTTATCAGATAACGGTATAGTATTAATTACAGCTACAGTATCTAAATCAACTCACGAAATAGTTGCAGGTCCAGAAATCACTACTAAAGGATTTATCTATGTTAAAGACTCTAAAGAGATAATTAAAGGAATGCAAGAAATATCAAAAGAAATAATTGAAGATAATATAGTAGATGGAAAAATAGACTATAACGAAATTAAAACTGAGATAAGAGCATCCCTAGGTAAATATCTATTTGATGAAACTGAATGTAAACCAATGATAATTGCAGTTGTTCAAGAAGTGTAGAAATACACTTCTTTTATTTTAATAACTAACTATTTGTGATAAAATCTTAATGTCAAGGTGATAAGAAAATATGAATAACATAAAAAAGTACATACCAAATACACTATCAATACTAAGAATAATCGTAACACCTCTAGTATTCATATTTGGAATTAACAAAAATTATATAGGATTAATTGTAATAGCAATTCTAATAAGCATAACAGATTACTTCGATGGATTCTTTGCAAGAAAATGGCATGTAGAATCTGAGTTTGGAGCTAAGCTAGATTCAATAGGTGATAAAGCACTAGGTATTAGTTTACTATCTATGTTAATGACTACTACATATGGAGATTTACTAAAGTACTCTCTAATACTAGAAATATTAATATCTATTACAAGTATTATATTCTTTATGAAAAATAAAATAGCTAATTCAATTCTAATAGGTAAATTAAAAACATGGTTCTTATTTATTACTTTAGGAATAACATCACTATCAGTTTTCTATAGCATGTTTGGTAAAGCAGCTATAATACTATCTATAATTACTATAGTATTAGAAATAATGACTTTAATAGGTTACATACTATTTGGCTTAAGACTAGATCCAACTAAAATACCAGAAGAAGAATATGACTTATTCTATGAATTAATTGAACCAATAATAACAACTGATGAATATCAAAAAAGAAAAAACTATCCACATCATATAAATGAATCAGCATATGAACATATGCTAAAAGTTGCATATGACTGTTTTAAGATAGGTAAGATGTTTCACTTAGATTATAAAACATTAACAGTAGCTGGTATCTTACATGACTTCTATCCAGATATTTGGCAAGGAAATAAAGAAAAAAAGCCATTATTTGAACGTCATGGTTTTACTCATGCAAAAACAGCGGTTGAAAACTCATGGAAATTCTATCCAAACTTAATGAATGAAAAACTAGAAGGAATAATGATAACTCATATGTTCCCACTAAATATAAAACCTCCAACATCACAAGAAGGTTGGATGTTAACTATAATAGATAAAATAGATTCATTTGGCTTTATAATGCATCCATTTGCATTATATAAAATAATGACAAATAAAGATTACTTAAAAGAAAGAGAATCTATTCTATCTAAAGTAAAGAAAAGAGTTGCAAAAAGACTTAAATTATTAAATAAATAGTCTTAATCTTTTGCAATAATTAACTATTAAAGATATAATTAACTAAGAAGGTGGAGTAATGGCAAAAAAAAGAAAAAAACAAAAATCACAACAAAATGACTATAAAGTACAAATCATAGGTCTAATAATAATTACTTTAAGTATTATAGGTGTAGGATTTGGACCATTAGGCACATGGATAAAAAAAGGTTTTATGTTTCTATTTGGTGAATTATGGGTACTATTCCCAATAATTCTATTAATACTAGGATTCTACTTATTAATAAAAGGTAAATTACCTAAATTCATTACTCCAAGAATGATAGGTATTTATTTACTAATAATAGTAGCTTTATCATTATTCCATATGCCAGTCCTAGAAGAAGCTGTAGAACCTTCTAAAGTATTTACAGTAACAAATGCAAACTATGTTAAAAGAATGCAAACTATAGTATCGGCAAATATCACAAGCATTGGCCTTACAAATATTCACATAGGTGGAGGTATCATAGGTGCTGCAGTAGTAACTGCATTTGCTTCTATGTTTGCTAAAGTAGGTACTTATATAGTACTTGCAGTAGTAGCTTTAGTTGGTATTATCTTGTTATTTGATTTTAGTTTAACTGATGCCTTAAATGACATTATAGATAAATATAGAAAAGAAAAAGTTGAAGATGAAGATTACGAAGATGATGTATCACTAGTATCTATTAATCGTGAACAAAAGATAAAAGAAAAAGAATTAGAATTAACTAGAAGATTAGAAAAACTAGGTCTTGATGATGAAGATAAAAAGCCAGTTAATAACGATGCAACAAGACCAATAACAACAATTCAAAATCTAGACGAGATTAAAAATATCGTGCATGACGGCAACGCTCCAAAACCAAATGCTAACTTAATAACAATGCCAGAAGTAGCGCGCCCTCAAGCAAATATTAATCCAAACTATAAACTACCTCCAATGACACTTCTTGGAGATCCAGATAAATCTAAGAAAGTTAATTCATCTAACTTCCTAATCTCTAAAAAGACTCAATTAGAAGCAGTACTACAAGACTTCCAAATAAATGGAAAAGTAGTAGATATTCACATGGGACCAGCTGTAACTCAATTTGAAGTAGCAGTTCCAAATGGTACAAGAGTATCAAGAATTAGTTCAATTAATAAAGAAATAGCACTAGCTCTAGAAGCAAAAGACGTACGTATCCAAGCTCCAATACCTGGTAAGAGTACAATAGGTGTAGAAATACCTAACCAATCTGTTGCATCTGTTAAGATTAAAGAAATCTTAGGAGACCCAGAAATGGTTAATGCAAAAGGTGGAGTTAAAGTTGCTTTAGGTAGAGACCTAATGGGTAACGTAAGATATGCAGATATCACAAAGATGCCACACTTACTAATTGCAGGTTCTACTGGATCTGGTAAATCTGTATGTACTAACTCAATTATTATTTCTATCTTAATGCGTTATAGACCAGATGAAGTAAAACTAGTATTAGTAGACCCAAAACAAGTAGAATTATCTGATTACAACGGAGTACCACACTTACTATGTCCAGTTGTAACAAATCCTAAAAAAGCCTCTGCAACACTACAAAAAATAGTTGTAGAAATGGATAGAAGATATCATGCATTTGCAGATAATCATGTAAGAAAAATAGATGACTATAATAAATTAGTAGAAGAGAAAAAACAAAATGGTGATGACTCTCTACCACACATGCCATATATAATTGTGATAATAGACGAAATGGCAGACTTAATGGTAGCAGCAAGAAAAGAAGTAGAAGACTCAATCATGAGAATTACCCAACTAGCTCGTGCTGCAGGTATTCACCTTATTACAGCTACTCAAAGACCTTCTACAGATGTTATTACAGGTGTAGTTAAATCAAATATTCCATCTCGTATAGCTTTTGCTGTAGCATCTCAAATAGATTCAAGAACTATCTTAGACCATGCAGGAGCAGAAAAACTTCTTGGTAAAGGTGATATGTTATTCTTACCAATGGGTCAAAATGATCCTGATCGTGTTCAAGGATGCTTTGTATCTGATGATGAAATAAGAAAGATTATTGAAGCTACAACTAGTCAACAACAAGCAGTATATGATGATACATTTGATATTCCAGATACTGACACTGCTTCATCTTCATCTTCTGATGGTGGAGATGATGATTATGATGATCCAATGTATAACGAAGTAGTAGAGTTTGCAGTTCAATCAGGAAAGATTTCAGCATCCCTTATTCAAAGACGTTTTAGATTTGGATATAATAGAGCAGCTCGTATAATTGACTTACTAGAACAAAGAGGTATAGTTGGACCTCAAAATGGGTCTAAACCAAGAGAAGTACTAGTAAAACTTGAAGGCTCACAAGAAAGTACTACTGAAGAGTAGTACTTTTTTTATTTAAAAAGTTTTAACAAAAGTAAATAATTTGTTATACTATTTTCATGAAAGAAAGGAATCAATAATATGTTAGACCTTGAAAACGTTCCAATAAGAAATATGGAATTCAATGAAACTATAGATATACCAGAAAATATCTATAAGAATGCTCCAATACTAGGAGTAGATAAAGTAGATCTATCTTTTAAGATAGAAAGAGACTTAGAACAAAATGATTATTTAACTCTAGTAGCAGATGGTAAATTAATTCTTGAAGATGCAAGATCTCTTAAACCTATAAAATATCCATTCCATATAGACATAGATGAACTAATAGATTCATCTAACGATGAAATAAGTGATTTTTTAAAAAATAATCAAAACATACTTGATATTATGGGCGTTTTATGGGAGAATATTGTCTTGGAAATCCCTATTAGTTATACAGAGGCAGAAGAACTAGATTTGCCAGTGTTAGAAGATGCAGGGGATAAGGAAGATATTGATCCAAGATTAGCTCCTTTATTGGAAGCTAAAAGAAAGGAGTAAGTTATTATGATGACACTAGAACTTCAAAGATTTGGTGTTCCTTTTAGAAGAACAAGTAAAACTAAAAAGAGAATGCGTAGAACTCATCTTAAGAAAGAAGTAGGCACAATCACAACTTGTCCAAATTGTGGTGCAGCTATAAGACCTCATAGAGCTTGCGCAAAATGCGGTTTCTATAAAGGTGCAGATGTTTTAAATCTAAAAAAAGAAGAAACAACTGAAGAAACAAAATAAATTAGGGAAACCTAATTTTTTTTGTTTCTATTTATAAACATAAAAAAACTAGATATTTCTATCTAGTTAATTTTTTAATATGGTGTTCGAGGGGAGATTCGAACTCCCGACCGATCGCTTAGAAGGCGAGTGCTCTATCCAGCTGAGCTACCCGAACATTTCTTCCAAATACATGATAGATTATAGTACATATTATTTAATAATTCAAGTTCTTTTTTGCTATTTATTATAAATATGTTACAATGTTAACAAGCGAGGTTATTATATGTACGAATTTGCAGTACTCTTATTAAGATTTATATTTTATAGCTTTTGTGGCTATTTAATTGAAGAAGTATATTGTTCTTATTTAAATAAAAAACTAGTTAATAGAGGTTTCTTCTGTGGACCAATAATTCCAATATATGGTTTTGGTGCAATTGCAATGGTCGGGGTTATGAAATTATTTAATTCTAACATACCATTAGCAATAGTAATGGCAATATTAATTCCAACTGTTATCGAGTATTTCACAAGTTGGGCACTAGAAGTAATATTTCATAATAAATGGTGGGATTATAGCAAAGAAAAGTTTAACTTAAATGGAAGAATATGTTTAAAGAATTCTTTATTCTTTGCAATAGGTGCAATCTTAGCATATTTCATAGTTGATCCATTTATAGATGAAAAGATTAGACTAATGTCACCAAGTACCATTGGCATAACAACAGGTATAATTTATTTTATATTCTTGATTGATATTATCTATTCATTCTATGTAGCATATAACTTAAGAAATGAAATTATTGAATCAGAAAAACTAAAATCAGAAAAATTAATGAAAATACCAGGCATGGTAGATGTATTTATGAAAAATCGTATAAAAGGAATTAAAATGGTACCTAGACGTATCTTAGATGCATTCCCAATTATTAACGATTCACACTCTAAGTATTTCCAATTCCTAGAAAACTACCAAGATAAACTACACACTAAAAAGAAGAAAAAGAAATAGAAGCATAGCTTCTATTTTTTTTATTTGCTTTTTTTACCAATTATAAAAGAAATATAAATTATTCCTTAACAGTATAAGTAGAAAGGAATAAATATATGAAAATAAGACAATGGGATAACTTTGACTGTGCTATAGCTTGTATAACATATCTAGTAGATTACTACAAAGGCTATGTACCAAGAAATAAAATAAGAAAAGATACTAATACTACTAAACTAGGAACAAATGCATACAATGTAGTAAATACCTTAAAAGAATATGGCTTTAATTCATGTGGTAAGAAGGTAGATATAGACTCTCTAAAATATACTAAACTACCATGTATATTACATACTAAACTAAAAAATGGTTACTACCATTTTATTATTCTAGAAAAAATAAAGAATAATAAATACTATATAGCAGATCCAGCAAAAGGAAACTATACACTTACTAAAACTAAACTTAAATTAATCTACACTAATATCGTAATAGAAGCTATACCTAAAAAGGAAATTATAAAACTACCTAAACCTAAATCGATACTAAAAGATATAACTAAAATAATTAATAAAAATAAACTAAGCATAATAATATACTTAATAATAAACTTTATAACAATACTATTAAGCTTAATATCTACATACGAAATAAAACTTATATATTCTAATCTAAATATTAAAACAATACTTATAATCCTAACATCATTAATAATATTAAAAATAATAAATGAACTAATAAGAAACAACTTAGAAATAAATTTAAAACATAAACTTAATAAAGATTACATCTCATATTTTTATAACCACTTATTTAAAATACCTATAAAAGAATTAAATAAATATGCAAAAGGAGAAATAATAACAAGAATAGAAGAAGCTAAAGAAATAAAAGAAATAATACTAGAACTTATAACAAGCATAATAACAAATATACTTCTAATAACTATATCAATAATCTTATTTATAAATCTAAATAATACTCTTACATACATTCTAACAATAGGAATAATACTATTCTTACTATTACTTTCTAAAACCTCTAAACATACTTATAATCACTTAACAGAATATATAGATAATACTAAAGAAGAAAGAATAAATGAATATAATCATATAACTATGAATGATACATATAGTAATTTAAATATTCAAAATAAATTTCTAGATAAACTTATAAATAATTTTAAAAATATAAATAAAAGAAAAGAAATAGAATCTAAAAAAATTGTATTACTAGAAACAATACCAAGATACTATTTAGAAATACTTTCTTTAATAATAGTACTAATAGGAATATATGAAATAAAGACTAATACATTAAGTATAACTAACTTTATAACATTCTATATACTTCTAAAGAATATAAATACACCATTAGATAACTTAGTCTCTATTACACCAAATTATTACTATCTAAAAGTAATATTAGAAAAAATAGAAGAAACACTATCGATTAAAGAAGATGTAATAACTAATGAACCTCTAGCAAATAACATAACTATAAATCTTTCAAATATTAATTATAGAGTAAATGAAAATAATATACTTAATAATTTAAACTTAACTATAAAACAAAAAGATCATATATATCTAAACGGTAAAAGTGGAATAGGTAAATCAACTCTATGTAATCTTATACACGATGACATAACCCCTACAAAAGGAAGAATAACAATTAATAACATAGATTATAAAGATATACCTAAATCTAAAATAAAAAGAGAAATAATATATTTATCTCAAAAAGAAACTATTACCCAAAATACTATTAAAGATAACATAACCCTTGGAGATGAAATAGATAATAACAAGCTAAAAGATATTATTAATATTTGTAATTTAAATGAACTAATAGAAACTAAAAAGGATAACTTAATAACTGATGAAACAATATCTGGAGGCCAAAAGCAAAAAATAATGTTAGCAAGAACTCTATATAAAGATGCAAATCTTTATATCTTAGATGAATGTTTATCAGAAATACCAATAAAAGAAGAAATAGAAATTCTTTATAAACTAAGAGAATACTTAAAAAATAAATCTCTAATATATGTTAGTCATAATGAACTAACACCATACTTTAATAAAACAATAAATCTTAGAAAGGAGGTGATGAAATGTTAACAAACGAAGAATTAAAAAGTATTAATGC
>CAMOYX010000019.1 GCA_946630615.1 uncultured Mycoplasmatota bacterium | reverse complement strand
TACATACTCAGGAATGGTAGGTGCATAACATGAACTTAAAAGCACAATTAGCACCAAAAGGTATATTATTTAAACCAACAGAATTTGAAATGTCTGGTAAGTTTTGTACAATTCTTACTATAGTTTCGTATCCAAAATATGTACCTGTAGCTTATTTAGCTAACCTAACAAACCAACCAGGAGTAAGAATTGTAGCAAAACATATACCAATTCCTATCTCTGATTTACAAAAAATGATTAATAAAGAAATAGCCGATCAAAAGCAAAGATATCAAGATGAAAGAGATAAAACTATGCAAGAGGCTATTAGACAAGACTATGAATCATTAGAACAATTTATTGAACAATTAGTTTCAACTCAAGCTAAAATCTTCAATTTTCAATTACACGTAATGATAATTGCAGATAACAAAGAAGAATTAGATGAAAGAAAACTATTAGTACGTAACTTCCTTGACTCAAGAATGGGAATGCGTGGCGTTCCACTAATGTTTGAACAAGAAAAAGTTATTAAATCGATGGTACCAATCTTCCCAAGACAAGATGTAGAAGAAAGAATTGGTACACCAGTACCAAGTACAACACTTGCTGCAATGTACCCATTCATTTTCGATAGTATTAAAGACCCTGGAGCTTCCACACTATTTGGTGTAGATTTCTCAGGTGGTGTTATTCTATTTAACCAATTCTTATATCAAATTAAAAAAGAAAATGGTAGAAACAACGCTAACATTATTATCTTAGGTACATCTGGTTCAGGTAAATCTACTGCAGCTAAATTACTTTTAAGAACTCATTTAAGAAATGAATCTAAAGTAATCTGTATAGACCCAGAAGGTGAACTAGGAGATATGACTCGTAACATGGGAGGAGACTTCCTAGATATGGGTAAAGGTGGAGAATTCGGTATGATAAATCCACTAGAAATCATAAATGATACAGGTCTTGATGATATGTCAAGTGAAGCTGGTTCAAGAATTGCATATACTCAAACAATACAACAATTAAATGCATTCATGCGTTACTATCAACCAGAAATAGAAGAAGACGTATTATCAATGTTCTCTGAAGTAGTACAAGATACATATAAACGTTATAAAATTGATGAAGCTACAGATTTCTCAAAATTAACAAGAGAAGAATATCCAACATTTGATGATGTATACGCAACTATTAAGGGTAGATTACTATCTATGACAGAAAAAACTCGTGAAAGAGATGTCATGGAAAGATTAGAATTAAGAGTAAGACCATTAGTAAGAGAATTAAGATATTACTTCACAGGTCATACAACACTACAAATTAATTCAAACTTTGTAGTATTTAACATAAGAGAATTAATGAACTCTTCAGATAATATAAGAAATGCTTTATTCTTTAATATATTAAAGTATGCATGGGGACTATGTTTAGATCCTTCAGTTAACACAGTAATGTATGTAGATGAAGCACATGTATTATTATCTACACATAATGAATTAGGTGCAGAGTTCTTAGCTCAAATCCAAAGACGTAGTAGAAAATATAATACAGGTACAATTATCATTACTCAACAACCTACAGACTTTGCAGCACCTAACGTATTAGTTCATGGTAAAGCAATATTTGATAATGCTGCTTATTACTTAGTAATGAACCTTAAAAAACAAGCTACAGAAGACTTAGCTAAGCTAATAGATATAAATGAATCTGAAAAGAATAATATTAAGCTATATAGCCAAGGACAAGGTCTATTTGTATGTGGTTCAAGAAGAATGCAAATTAGAGTAATCTTAACACCAGAAGAATTAGAATCATTTGGTTCAGGTGGAGGATACTAGAAACTAAAAAAGAACTTTATAGTTCTTTTTTTCTTTTTTTAATTATGTTAATATAATAATAGAATGGTGGATTTATATGGGTGATATGGATTTTCAAAAATTTAAAACATATTTAATTAATCATATATATGACGAAGACTACCCATATATAGATAAAGATAATATTAAAAGTTATTTAGAGATTAATACTAAATTACATTTAATAGATAAACAATTAATTATTAAAATATTAAAGAAATTACCATTATCTCCACAGGAACTTATGTATATAAAAGAAAACTCTAAAGAACAAGAAACAATAGAAGAAACTCCAATATCAATAGAAGAATATAAAAACAATCATAAAGAACAAGAAGAAGTACATGGAGATCCTGAAACCTATGAAACACCAATAAGCTTAGAGGAACTAAGTATTAAAAAAGAACCTACTAACTTAGATAAAGAATTAAGAGTAATGGATGAAATATTTGATAAAGATCCAAATAGTTCTAAAAGAGTTAATATAAATGAAGAAGAAACAAAATCAACATATACTTTAAAAGAAAATGATAATCTTATAAGTATTAAAGAAATAGAAGTAAATGGTACTGAACTAGAATCATATAAAAAAGTATCAGAAGAGTTTGCTAAAAACACTAAAATATATGAAACAAGAAATGTAAAATTAAAGAATGGTAAAGAATCTCTTGGAGCATTCTCTACTAATGCTATTCTAGTAATAAATAATATTTCAAATGATAAAGTAGTAGAACTAGATAATGTATTAAAAAGTACTGCTCCAACTAGAGAAGAAGAAAGAATTGAATCTAACTCATCTAAAGGAATAGATAAACCTCTAGTTAAAACATTATCTAAACCTGGAGTACCTAATCTATATAAAGAAGATAATGAAGAAACATACACTCTAAATAAAGCAGGTAAAATTAATATAGTAGCTATACTAATACTAGTAGCTATTATGATAATAATTGGAATAATATGTGGAATAATATTATTAAAGATGTAAGCATACTTACTTGTTAAGTATGCTTTTAATGTGTTAATATATATTAGCTTGAAAGAGGTGTAACAATGAATCTACCAAACTCTAAAGACGCGAGATTAAGAACTAAAAATGAAGTAGAATATATCTATGATAATCCAGTAAGTTCAAATAAATTTTTAAATAAAAAATATTATTTAAGAACATATGGATGTCAAATGAATGAACATGATAGTGAGCAAATAGAAGGTATACTATCATCATTTGGCATGCAAAGTACTGAAGTAATGGAAGAAGCTGATGTAATTATCTTAAATACATGTGCTATAAGAGAAAATGCCCATGAAAAAGTATTTGGTTACCTTGGAAGAATTAAACATTTAAAAAAGGATAGACCAGAAGTAATAGTATGCCTAGGTGGCTGTATGTCTCAAGAAGTAGGTGTAGTAGAAGAAGTATTAAAACGCCATTCATACATTAATATAGTATTTGGTACTCATAATATTAATGAACTTGGTTCAATGTTAATTGAAGCAAGTAAAGGTAAACAAGATATAGAAGTATACTCTAAAGAAGGAGACGTAATAGAAAATGTTAACTTCAAAAGAGCCTCTAAAATATCTGCCTGGGTTAATATTATATTTGGATGTGATAAGTTCTGTACTTACTGTATAGTCCCATATACTCGTGGTAAAGAAAGATCACGTAAGATGGATGAAATATTATCTGAATGTAAGAAGTTAAAAGAAGAAGGTTACCAAGAAATAACTTTACTTGGTCAAAACGTAAATGCCTACGGTCATGACTTTGAAGATGGTACAGAGTTCTCAACACTTCTAGAAGAAGTAGCAAAGATAGGTATACCTCGTATTAGATTTGTTACATCTCACCCTTGGAACTTCACAGATAAGATGATTGATGTTATAGCTAAGTATCCTAACATCATGCCATATGTTCATTTACCTCTACAATCTGGTTCTAACAACATCTTAAAGTTAATGGGTAGAAAATATACTAAAGAAGAATACCTAGAACTATATAATAAGATGAAAGAAAGAATACCTAACGTAGCTATAACTACAGATATAATAGTAGGATTTCCAAATGAAACAGAAGAAGATTTTGAAAACACTTTAGATGTAGTAAGAAAATGTGAATTTGATGGAGGATTTACTTTCATCTATTCACCAAGAGAAGGTACACCAGCTGCTAAAATGAAAGATTCTGTTACATTAAAAGAAAAAGAAGAAAGACTAAAAAGACTTAATACTCTAATGAATGAATATTCATTAAAACACAATAAAGAATATATAAATAAAACAGTAAAAGTATTAATATCAGGTGTAAATGAAAAAGATGATACTAAAACTATGGGTTACACAGAAACTATGAAATTAGTAAATGTTAAAGGTAGTAAATCTTCTATTGGTAAAATAGTAGATGTTAAAATAACAGATGCTAAATCATTTAGTTTAGATGGAGAAGAGATTTAATGAAAAGTATAATTCTAAATGATGCTTTTAAATTACATAATCCAAATAACTATTATAAATATATGTTATTTAAAGTTAAAAACTCTCCTTCAATGCCTGCAATAGAAAAAGTATTAAATAGAGAAATAGATAATATTTCATTTATAGATAAAATGGCTATATTAAGTACAGTAGATAAAGATCTTCTAGAAGGTCACTATATTGATGAATTTGATTATGTAAAAAAATTATTAAATAACTTCAGTGAGAACTATAAAGATATAAAAACAGATAACTTATCACTAGATGATATTAAAGAAATAATAGCAACTCTTATTAAACATTATTTCTTAGGATTATATGAAAAAGATGCTATACCTCTTACATGTTACTTTATATCTTGCATGAATGAAAGAATAGATAATATTAAAAATATTGTTCCAAAAGAACCAAATTATAGCTATTCTGATGAAATAGAAAGCAAAGCTGATAAAGTAACTAGATTCTACTTAGAAGACAAAGCAATTAAAGAAAAATTAATAATATTCTTTAATCGTGGCTTAAAAGATAATAACTTCTTTAAAGCATATAAACACTTATTTAAAGAATTATTTTTAATAGGTGGCGAAGAAGAATTAAATAAAGCATATGAATATGATTTTCAAACACCAGAAGAAGTAGAAGAAATTGCACAAATGTATGAAAAGACTATTAGGAAGTCTAAATCCTAATAGTCTTTTTTCTAGTGCAAATTTCTTGAATGATTATAATTTTTTCTATATAATACTAATGAAAGTAGATGATTATAATATGCGTAAAATAATAGCTAGTTTAGATATTGGCTCATGCTACACAAAGATGGTAGTTGGAGAAGTATTTAAAGGAAGAATTGAAATACTTGCATCTTCATATTTACCTACAAAAGGTTATAAAAAAGGTATAGTAACAAATGAAGAAGCTTTAATAGATACTATATCTAAATTAAGAAGTAAATGTGAAGGAATAATTAATGAACCTATAAGAGAAGTAATAATAGGTGTAAGAGAAGATAATGCTGAGTTCTTCACATCTACTGGTATGACTACTCTAAGTGGTGAAGAAGATGAACGCCAAATCACTAATGACGATATTATAAATGCAATGCAAGCATCTACTTACAATAAAATTGATAATGATAGAGAAATAGTAGCTATTACTCCAATATCATATAAAGTAGATGATGAAAAAGTAACTGGCTCAGTATTAAATATAATTGGTAAGAGACTAGATATAGAAACTCTAGTAGTAACTATACCAAGAGAAAACATAATCCCTATAGCAAAAGTACTAAAAAAACTAAACATAAAAATAGTAGATTATACTCTAACATCAATAGCATCTTATAACGCATTTAAAAATGAACTACTAGAACAAAACATAGGCATTATAGTAGAACTTGGCTATGAAAAAACAAGCATATCTTTATTTAATAAAGGCTTAATAACTAATACTAAACTATTAAAAGAAGGAACATATAATATTATTAAAGAAATACATAATACATATGGCCTAAATAAAAAAGACTCAATAGATGCTCTACATAACTTAGGAAATATAAACCTAGATGAAGCATCATCATCTCTAAAAAAGACATATGAAACTCAAAGTGGTGAAAAGATAACTATAAATGAATATGAACTATCTAATCTTATAAAACCTATAATAATCTCCAATTTAAAAGAGATAAAAAGACAAATTAACATCTTAACAAAAAAAGAAATACATTATATAATGTTTACAGGTGGAATAAGCGATTTAGAGGGTTTTGTTGTTTCTTTAGATGAAGTCTTCCATCATTTAGCTAAAGTTGGCCAAACAAGAGAATTAGGTACTAGAGAAGCTATCTATAAACCAGCTTTAGGTTTAATAAAATATTTAGAAGATAAAACAAGAGCTAAAGAAGTGTTTTATTCAATGTTAACAGAAGAGGAGCAAGATGATTTATCAACAGTAGAAAAACGTGTTGATAAATCAATACTATCTAAACTCTTTGGCTATTTTAATTAAGGAGGTAAAGCATCATGGATAATTTAAAAATAAATCCAATTGCAAAGATAAAAGTATTTGGTGTAGGTGGAGGCGGTAATAACGCTGTAAACCGTATGATAGAAGAAGGAGTACAAGGTGTTGAATTCTATGTAGTAAACACTGATAAGCAAGTACTTGATGCATCTAAAGCAGAACATAAAATTCAAATTGGAGCTAACATTACAGGAGGAAGAGGTGCAGGTTCTAACCCAGAAGTAGGAAGAGAAGCAGCCCTAGAATCTAAAAAAGAATTAGAAGAAGCTATAAAAGGCGCAGATATGGTATTTGTTGCATGTGGTCTTGGTGGTGGTACTGGTACAGGTGCTGCTCCAGTAATTGCACAACTTGCTCAAGACTCAGGTGCTCTAACAGTTGCTATAGTAACTAAACCATTCCGTTTCGAAGGTAAAAGAAGAATGGAACATGCTTTAGTTGGACTTGAAGAACTAAAGAAATATGTTGATACTATAATCATAATTCCAAATGATAGATTAAGAGATATTATAGACAAAACAACAACATTCCAAGATGCATTTAAAGAAGTAGATAATGTATTACATAGAGGTGTACAATCTATCTCAGATTTAATTGCAGTAACAGGAATCGTAAACCTAGACTTTGCTGATATTAAAACAGTAATGGAAAAATCAGGTACTGCTCTTATCGGTATTGGTATGGGTATAGGTGATAATAGAGCTGTAGAAGCAGCAAGACAAGCTGTATCAAGTTCTCTACTTGAAACAACTATCGATGGTGCTACAGACGCTATTATTAACATTACAGGTGGAGATAACTTAACTCTATATGAAATTGAAGATGCTGTTGAAACTGTAAGAGAAGCTGCAAACTCAGATATAAATATAATCTTTGGTGCTATTCCAAACTCTAACCTTAAAGATGAAATTATTGTTACAGTTATTGCAACAGGATTTGATTCAAAACCAGAAGAACCAAAAACTAATGAAAGAGACGAAGATACTTCATATCGTGACCTTCCTAAACGTACTACATACACAGAAGACACTGACGAATTTGATATCCCATCTTTTATTAGAAGCAATAAAGATAACTATTAATACTAAAGAAGAACTAAATAGTTCTTCTTTTTATAAATTATCTTTGATAAAATTAATATGAATAGGTGATTATATGAAAATATTAAAAATATTAATACCTTTATTTATTTTAAGTATATTTTATGTAGAAAATATAAGTGCAGCAACATGTCCTGCTAATAATAATTACTGCAATAATTATAAATGTATTCAATGTCAATATAAAGTTATTTTAGACAACGCTTTAGAACCAGTGACATATACATATAAAGTAGCAGCAGATGGTAAAGGATCTGCTTGCATACTAGAAGAAAAAAAGGAAAAAGATGAATCTGCATGGTTTTATACAACATCTAGCATAACAGGTACAGACTTTTTAAATGCTAACAAAGATAATATTGAATGTCCAAAAATAACAGCAAGTAAAAATAGAAATGATAGAGAGGCATCACGAACAGATGTTAATTTAATAAAATCTACAAATGGGAAAACTAACGATGTAGAGCTACTAGAAAGTAAAGATCTAAATACAAATAAATTTAAGGATAGCAATATTGTTTCAGGTCAAGGAAGTGGAACTTGCAGAATAAAATATGTTAATAATGAACAAGGATTTAATTCAAACATTATTGCAACATTTGATGGAACTAATGTGACTTACGAGGGAGAAAAATTAACTTTTTTTGCAGGTACTACATTTAAATCTGCTGGTGATGTAGCAGCAAATCCTGCAAAATACTTTGGAGACAATTGTAAAAATGGTGGAACAGTTAAAGTTTATTGCAAAAATAAAGCGTTTCACACTGAATATGAAACATGTGTTATAGCAGATGAAAACTATACTGATGCAGATTTCAATGGTATATCATCAACAATAGAATCAAACACTTCTGGTCAAACTATTACTGCATGTTGTATGTACAATGGAAACTACTACTGCAAAGATAAAAAGCAATGCCCTCTTCAAAGATACAATAATGAATGTGACAATGGAAACCTTTGTGGCAAAGTAGTTGAAGCAGAAGAAATAGAACCAGACTTCGGTAATGTATGTAAAGATGGTGGCTGTGACATTGATATAAAAGATATATGTGAAAAGCCAAATGTAGCAAGAACACTTAAGTTTGTAGGTTTACTAGTTAACATAGTTAAAATAATAGTACCAGCTATTATCATAATCATGGGTATTATTAATTTATTTAATATTATTACTTCAGGTAATGATGTAGCAGATGCTAAAAAATATGCTAAAAACATTGCTACAAGAGTACTAATCGGTGTATTAATATTCTTAATCCCGGGTTTAATTAACTTTGTATATGATGAAGTTATGAAGATAACAGGTATATCAAACTCAGGTAAAGATAAACTATCTAACTGTGTTAACTGTATCTTAGATGTAGATAGCTGTGATGTAAATGACTAGAAGAACTGCTATATAGTTCTTCTTTTTTTATTAACAAGTATTTGATAAAATAAAAATTGATATAGGTGATTATATGAAAAAGAAATTATTATATATAATAATAATAGTTTTATTATCTTTATTTAATATAAATACAGTAAATGCTGAATACCAAAAAGGTACATGTACATATAAAGATTTCAGTATAATTGGTATTGAAAAAATTGACATAATTTATGAAGTGTCTTCAAATGGTGATGGTACTGTAAGTATTAATAATGTTAGTCCAAATTTAAATATTAGAAGTGGTAAAATAACATTTGATTTAACAGATACCGACTTCGTAAATGATGAAAAAACTGGAATAAGATGTCCATACATTAGATTAATAGATGCAACTAAAGACGATAGTGATATGAAAAAATACCAAATTAAAAGAACAGTTGAAACAAACAAGGATGCTGTTTCTCCAACAACATCTAATATAGATAACAACCCCTTTATAGATACTAGTACCAATTCTTCAAAAGGAGGAACATGTATTCTATACTATGATACAATGAGAGAACATGACATTATTATTAAATATGATGGAACAAATCCTCCAAAAATTACAGGAGGTCCAGATTCAAACGAAGGAGTAATATTTAACATTGTAGGTGATTTTGATAGTATTTCAGATCCAAATGAAAGAAATAAAGCAAAAAAAGAATTCTATGATAAAAAATTTGGTAATTATTGCCAAGGTAAAGGAACACTAAAAGTAGACTGTGAAGGTGGAGGACTTGATACAACTGTATGTAGAATCTATGATAGCAGTTATCAAGATCAATATGGTTCACTTCATGGAAAAGATGTAGTTATGGAAGAGAATTCTTCATTAAAAACTTCAACTGAAGCATGTGTTAAATCAAATTTAGGAGCTTACTATTGTAAAAATAAACTTGAATGTACAGAAGAACAATTTAAGAAAGAATGTGTAGCAAATCAAGATGCAGACTTCGGAGATGTATGTAAAGACGGTGGCTGTGACATTGATATAGAAGATATATGTGAAAAGCCAAATGTAGCAAGAACTCTTAAGTTTGTAGGTTTACTAGTTAACATAGTTAAAATAATAGTACCAGCTATTATCATAATCATGGGTATTATTAATTTATTTAATATTATTACTTCAGGTAATGATGTAGCAGATGCTAAAAAATATGCTAAAAACATTGCTACAAGAGTACTAATCGGTGTATTAATATTCTTAATCCCGGGTTTAATTAACTTTGTATATGATGAAGTTATGAAGATAACAGGTATATCAAACTCAGGTAAAGATAAACTATCTAACTGTGTTAACTGTATCTTAGATGTAGATAACTGTGATGTAAACGATTAAAAGAGCCTTTAAAGCTCTTTTTATTTGCCATTTAAAGCTATTTTATAATATAATTTTAATAGCATAAGAGGTGTAAGACATGGAAGATAAAAAGAAAATGCTATTTATTTCATTAATACTAGTAATTCTAATAGTTGCTGTAGTATTTGGAATAATTTCATATAACGAAACTAAAACAACTAAAATAGAACCACAAACTAGTGAAAAAACAAAACTAATTGAAGAATTTGCAAAATTAAATGGTAAGAGAGATAAAGATGGAAATGAATATACAAAAGTAGATCTATCTGAATATATGCCATATACTCCAATAGACCAAACTAAAATGATTAGTCTATTAGAAAAACAAAAAACAGCAATAGTATTTGTAGGTAACACAGAAGACGAAGAAACAAGAGTATCTATAAATATACTTACAAATCTATTAAGAGAAAAAGAATTAAAAGTATATTACTTTGATATAAAGAACATTGAAAGTAAAATAGAACTAGATGAAAATGGCAATGTAATAACTACTAATGAAGGAACAAAAGATTATCAAAAAATAGTTGAACTATTAAAAGATAATCTATCTAATTACTACTTAACTAAGAAAGATGGTACTAAAGTAGATACTAACCAAAAACATTTATCTACCCCAACTTTAATAGCTTTAAATAATTCTAAAGTAGTAGGTATACATGAAGGTATAGAAGACTTTATTCCGTTTAATAAATTAACTACTAAACAAGAAGAAACTCTAATAAAAAAATATAAGAAAGTACTAGAGCCAGTTGAAGCTACTCTATGTAATTCTAAAGAATGTTAAAAGATTACGTAAGTAATCTTTTTTTAACTTTTGTTTGCTTGTTTATCTATCTATTTATATTATAATATGACTTAAAGGAAGTGATTTTATGAGTATGGTTTCTCTATTACCTGCGGATAAATACGTTATAGTAAATAAAACTATACTTACAGAATCAGATAAAAAGAATCTTATAAGCTTATATGAACCTATAATAGGTCCAAATGCAGTATCTCTATATTTAACTTTCTGGAGAGATTTAGATCGTTACTACTTTGTATCAGTAGACTATAACCACCATCACTTAATGACTATCCTAAAACAAAACTTAGATAGTATAAAACTAGCAAGAGAAACCCTAGAAGCTGCAGGTCTTATTCGTACATACTTTCAAGAAGGAGAACCTAATTCTTATGTCTATGAATTATATAGTCCTCTAAGCCCTAAAGAATTCTTCCAAAACCCAATATTTAATGTTGTCTTATATAATAACGTTGGCAGAAGTGAATATGAACTATTAAAAGAAGAATATAAAGAAGCTTCATATAACCTAAAAGACTATGAAGAAATAACAATGCCTCTAGATAGAGTTTTCAAAGTATCAAATGAAGTAGTTGATACTACTTTTGATGGAGTAGAAAGAAAAACTCTACCTTTAACTATAGTAGATCAAGTAGACTTTGATTTGATTTTATCTTCTATTCCAAAAGGTATATTAAATGAAAGATCTTTAACTAAAAAAATGAAAGAATTAATAAATAATCTTTCATTTGCCTATGGAATAGATACATTAAAAATGTCAGAAATAATAAGACTAGCTATAAATGAAAAAGGTTTCATAGATAAAGATTCACTAAGAATCGAAGCAAGAAAATACTTCCAATATAATAACCATGGTAGATTACCTACTTTAGTATATAGAAAACAACCAGAATACTTAAAAAGTCCAGAAGGAGATAAATCTAAAAGAGGTAGAATTATTGAAGTATTTGAAAATACTACACCATATGACTTCCTAAGATTTAAATATAAAAATGTACAACCAACTAACCGTGACTTACGTCTATTAGAAAACCTATTAGTAGACTTAGAACTAAAACCAGCAGTAGTAAATGTACTAATAGATTATGTACTAAGAAAAAATAATAATAAACTTAATACAGCATTTGTAGAAACTATTGCAGGTCAATGGAAAAGAGAAGGTGTAGAAACTGCGAAAGACGCTATGGACTTAGCAGAAAAAGAAAACAAATCATACACTAAGAAATACAATAAAGAAGCACCTAAATCTAAAATAGTAGAAGAAAGTGTAACACCAGTATGGTTTAATACAAATATAAATAAAGAAGAAATAAATGAAGAAGAACAAGAAGAACTAGAAAGTATGTTAGAAAAATATGGAAACTAACAAAGGGGTAATACTATGAATATAAAATTAACTAATAAACAAAGAAATGAACTAGAACTAAACTATAAAAAAGCTTTAGAAAACCCTAACTTTAAAAAATTAATTAATAGTCTTAAACTAGAAGAAAAAGTAGCTATGAAAAATACAACTAAACTAGAAGACTCTCTAAATGAAATGATAACTTGTTCTAAATGTAAAGGAATATATGAATGTAAAAATACCTATAAAGGTCACTTAATAAAACCAAGTATGACTGAAGAAGGCCTAGTATTTTCATATACACCATGTAAATACACTATAGAAGAACAAAAATCTAAGAATGCTAAACTATCAGAAAAAGAAATAAACTCTAAAGCTAGAATGAAAGATATAGATATAAAAGATAAACAAAGAATGCATGTAATTAAATGGCTAGATAAATTCTATTCTAACTTCAACTTTAAAGATAAACCAAAAGGTCTATATCTATATGGTAACTTTGGCTCAGGTAAAACATTTTTAATAAATGCTTTACTAAATGAACTAAGAGAAAAGAAAAATGTTAACTATGATTTAATATACTATCCAGAAATACTAAGAGACTTAAAAGCAGACTGGGATCTATACGATGCCAAAATGGTAGAGTATTCTAAAATAGATATATTATGTATTGATGATATAGGTGCAGAAAAAGTATCAGACTGGTCAAGAGATGAAGTACTAGGTACTATATTGCAATCTAGAATGAACGAAGGCTTAACAACATTCTTTACTTCTAACTTATCATTAGAAGAACTAGAAACACACTTTGCTATGTCAAAAACAGCAGAAGATAAAATAAAAGCTAGAAGAATAATGGAAAGAATTAAACAATTATCTATACCTATGGAAATGATAGCTGAAAACAAAAGAAACTAATTTATAATTAGTTTCTTTTTTGTTATACTATTAAAAGAATAGGAGAGTACAAAATGAATAAAAAAGGATTAATAATAGCAGGAATAGTAGCAGTACTAGCTATAGCAGGTGGTACTACATGTTATTTTATGTTTAATAAACCAGTAACTACAGGCACTGAAACTACTACAACAAGTACAGGTGAAGTAAACACAAGTACTACACAAACTGGTGAAGAAATTGTAAATCTAGAAATGCCAAATGTAGAATATAAGACTAATGACGTTGAAACCCCATTTGCTATAGGAATTTGCAATAAGTACTACGCAGTAAAACAAGATGATTCAATGGTACCGCTAGATGCAAGTGTAAATATAGAATTTATAATTGAAAAAGATATAATAATGTCATACAATTCAACATTTACTAAAATGGGTTTACCAGTTCAAGTTTCGGAAACAGTTTCTAAACTAGTTGATGCAAACCATAACGTTGGAATGTCTACAAGCTTAACAAAATTAAGTGTTTTAGGAAATAACTATATTGGATATAAAGATAATAACACTATAGCAATCGTAAATGACGAAGGAACTATTCTAAAAGAATATGCTAATTACACAAGATTTGAAAACGTTGGAGAAGGATATATATTTTTAAGAAACAACTACAAAGATGGTATACCAGGAATAATATTAGATAAAGATGGTAATGAAGTGTTAAGAATAGATTTGTCAAACAAGTTCACTAATGTAAGTGTACAAAGTGGTATTTTGCTTATAGGTAAAGATAAATTAATTGACCTAACAAATAAGGAACAAGTAAGTTTCATAAATGGTGATTGGTTAGGTGTGTCTAGTGTATCAGAAGATAGATCTATTATAGTTTTTAAAGCTTCTGGTGAAGATTATGATAAAGCTGTAATGATTAACAAAAACTTCTATGAATTACCAACAACTTGCAAAAAAGTAACACTTAAGAATAATATAGCATTCTGTAATAACTACGAATCAGCATATAAGCTTACAGATAGCGGACTAGAATATTTAGATTTAACAAATAAAGTATTATTTGATGAAAATAACTACGCTATTGAAACAAATGGTAATGTTGAAATCTATGAAAACGGAAATAAAACTGTAACATTAGAAAATAAACACTTAGTAAGTAACAATAAATATATGGCTAACAAAGTAGTATTAGTTAAAGATAACGATTACAACTATTCATATTATTATATAAATGGTAAAAGAATAACTACCAATACATATAAAGAAGCAGATAGTTTTAATGAATACGGACTTGCTATAGTAAGAGAATCTGGAAACTATGAAATAATAAATATTAAAGGTGAAACATTAACAAAAGAATATCAGAATATTACATTTAAAGATAACTATTATCTAGCTAAAAATAATGACAATACATTTGATGTTATTAACTTAAAAGGAGAAGTAGTAACTACTATAAATAATGATAGAACTAAGTTTATAACAAGAAATGATGATAGACATTTCTTAGTAGTAATTAATAGCGATACTAAATCAGTTATAGATTTTGATAAAAAGACAACTATTATTGAAAATGCTGAATCATTAGATAGTAAACAAATACATTTCCATAATAATTTTATTCTTATAGAAAAAGACAATAAAGGTAATTTATCATATTATACTTATAATGGAACTAAATTATCTGAAGAAAATGTCTATGCTTGTCAACAAAAATAACAATAAAAACTTAGTATCCCATACTAAGTTTTTATGTGTTATAATTTAAAAAGAATAGAGTAAAAATAGTAGGAGGAATATATATGAATTGTCCAAAATGTGGAACACAAAATGAAAGTGAAAATGCTTTCTGTGT
>CAMOYX010000018.1 GCA_946630615.1 uncultured Mycoplasmatota bacterium | reverse complement strand
ATATGAATTGTCCAAAATGTGGAACACAAAATGAAAGTGAAAATGCTTTCTGTGTCATGTGTGGTGCATCACTAAAAGCACAACAAGCAAACACAGAAACAAATAATAATGTAAATGAAGCACCAGTATCTGAACCAGTTGTAACTAACGAGGCACCTGTAACACCTGTAGTTAACACTACACCTGAACCAGCTGCACCTGCAAAAACACCTGCACCAGTTACTCCAGTTGCACCAGTAACTAATAATCAAACAATGAATAATGTTAAAAATGTATCTTACAATGCATTTAAATATATTTTAAATACACTTAAGAGTCCTCATAAAAACTACACTAGAAATGAAGAAACATTATCTAATACTAAGAACTCATTTATCTTAGCAGGTATAATGTCAGTAGTAATGATGTTAGCTACATTATTAGCTACTATCATAGATACAATATTAGTAAAAAAATATAGTACTAAAGGAATAACTACAGCAATTAGTTTTGAAGGTTTAAAAGAACTAGATTGGGTATCATTATTATTAAAGAATTTAATAATATATGCTGTAGTAATTCTTGCTATAGCAGGAGTATATTATATTATTTCTTTAATACTAAAAAAGAAATCAAACTTTATTAAACAACTATCAATTGCTGCAACATCAGTAATTCCATATACTATTGGAGGCTTATTATTATCTCCAATACTTTCAAACATCTGGTCACCTTTATCTACTATAGTTACAGTAGCAGGTGCCGTATATTCAATTCTAATTGTAGTTGAATTAATGAATAAAGAATGTGGAATAACTGAAGTAGAAGATAAAATTAGATTCCAATTAATTAACTTAACTATAATTGGTTCAGGTCTAATGATTTTATATTCAAAACTATTGGCATCTGCAGTAACTAGCTCACTTTCGTCTACACTTGATAGTTATATGAATTTTCTAAAATAAAAGAAGTTACTTATGTAACTTCTTTCTTTAAAGAATAGGAGTGAATATTATGAACTGCCCTAAATGTAATAATATAATCAAAGATAATACTAATTTCTGTGGTAAATGTGGTTATAAATTTAATAATAAATTAAATATTATTAAAAAGAATAAAAAACTAATATTAATAATATTAGCTATATTAATATTATTATCAATATCTTTGCTAGTAACTAATTATATATTTAAAAATAATATTTCATTTGATAAATCATACGAAGACTATAACCTAGAATATGTATCTAATACTAAAATTAAACTAGGTCTAATAATAGAAAATGAAGATAACATAGACAAAATAACTATTAATACTACATGTGGCACTACTAATAAAGATAACAAAGAAATAACTTGGGACTTAAAAGAATGCTCTGGTAAAGAGACTCTAGAAGTATCTCTAGATAATAAGAAGATAAAAAAAGAACTTAAAGTAATAAATGAATACATAGAAACCCCAATACTTAAAGAAAAAATAGAACTAACAGAAGAAGAAAAGAAAAACATAGAATTAATTAATAACAAAGAATATGAAGAATTAGATACATTTAATATAGAAAATGAAAATGCATCTCTAGAAGTACATGGAAGTGGTAACTTATCAAGTACTATAATAAATACTCATGAAGATACTAAGATAAGTAGTAAAGAAGGCTTTATAAATAAACTATATACACTACATACATCTGGTAACATGACTGATGCTAACCTAACTATTAAATACACTGATGAAGAACTTACTAAATATAATCTAGAAGAAGATAACTTATCTATTTACTATTACAATGTAAATGATAATAAATATGAAATAGTAGATAGTAAAGTTAATAAAGAAACTAAAACAGTAGAAGCTACCCTAAATCACTTTTCTAATTACTTAGTAGGAGATAAATCTAAAGTAAAAGAAACTGAAACTACTGATGTATTATTTGTCTTAGATAACTCATGGAGTATGTATACAGAAGAACAATATGAAAAATATACAGGTAAAAAATGGAATAGTTTAGATAAAATAAAAGGCAATGATAAAGATGGCTTAAGATTTAGCTTAACTAGTAAACTAGCAGAAAAGTTTATTAACAAAAACTACAATGTTGGTATAGCAGAGTTTAGATTAGACTATTCCTTAGCTACAACAATTGGAGCCTCTAAAGAAGAAATAAATAATAAACTAAATGATATGAATGGTAAATTCATAACTGATACAGCTGGAACAGATATAGCAAATGCTATTAAACATGGTATAAAAGATATTAATAGAAATGCAGATAATAAATATGTAGTTATATTAACAGATGGAGAAGATACTACATATAACCTTAATCTACAAAATATATTAGAAACTGCCAAGAATGCTAACGTAAAAGTATGTTCAATAAGCTTTGGAGAAGGATCTAATAATAGAAAACTAAAAGAACTTGCTCAAGCTACTGGATGTGATGCTTTTGATACATCAAATGCAGATGGCCTAGAAGCATCATTTAATAGAATAGAAACAGAAGTAAATAATGACACTATAGACATTGATGGTGATGGAACCATAGATGGCTTACTTATAGCAGATAGTGACTTCGTAGCTAACAAAAATGGTTTCTCATTTGCAAACTATTCATCAAATAAAAACGAAGGACATTGCTACGGTATGGCTATGTTTGCAGAACTATATTACACTAATAACTTGCCAAAGAAATTAAATGAAAGAGAAGTAAAAGGAAATAAAGTTTATTATGCTAGCCTAAACTATGATTTCTTTAATAATCATAAGAATCTATATGAATATAAACTTGAATCTAATGCATTAAAAAATGTGTTTGGATATGATTACTTTAACGAAGAATTACCAAAAGATTTCAGAAAACTAGATGGTGATACATTACTATACACAGAATCATTTAAAAAGGAATTAGAAGATACAGGACTATTTGATATATATATTAAAGAAACAAAAGGAACAAAAGAAGAGAAAATAAATAGATGGGGAGTAGATTTTAAAGAAAGAGAAACATTTACTTTTAACGAAGATAAAATGCAAACTAGCTATAGTATTAAAACAAGAGATAAAGATTTACTAAATGCAATCAATAATCTATTCTTTAAACAACTAAATGACACAAGAATATCTTCCTCAATGAATCTAAGACTATCCTTAAGTAGCTACTTTGATGTAGAACCAATAGATTTAAATGGTAAAAATGCATTCATAGGATTATTATCATATAGATTAAATAACAAGGATGTACCAGTTTTAGTAGGTGATATACAAGATGGATCTCCACATGCAGTAAATGCAACTAGACTAGTTGAGGATATTGATAATCCAAATATATATCACATAGGAGTATATGATAATAATTATCCAGGAGAAGAAAGATATCTAGATATTGAATGTAAAGCTGATTACTGTGTTACAAGACCTAATAAATATTATAATATAAACAACGGACCAATTAGAATTACACCATCTCTTGAATATGATTTAGAACAATTAAAATAAAAAAGGAGAATACCTAAGTATTCTCTTTTAATAAGCAAAAAAAATGGTCGAGAAGACAGGACTTGAACCTGCAACCCCTTGGTCCCAAACCAAGTGCTCTACCAAATTGAGCCACTTCTCGATAACACATTGATATTATAACACATATTTAACCTTTGCCAAGTATAAATTTATATTTTTAATATAAATATTTACTAATTATGTTATAATCTTCATGAAGAGTAGGAGATTATTATATGAAAAAGATAACTGAAAGACAAAGACAAAAACTATATAAAAAATATATTAAATACTTACTAATATCATCAGTTATAGTTCTTATACTAGGTGGAACTCTAATAATTAATGCTGTTAATATTAAACCTGTATTAAATAATATTAATTATAAAGAAACACCATCTATTAACTATGATATTAAACTAAAAGATAATAATATCTACAATAAAGATACTATTAATACAAATGATAATCTAAATCCTTTAACAGAATCTATAAATACTATTAATACAAAATTCTCATATACTATAGATAGTAAAAAAGAAATAGACTATACCTATACATATAACATAGAAGGTGAACTAGAAATCAAAGATAAAGATAATAATATAATTCAAAAAAGAAAAGAGATTCTTCTAGAAACAGAAGATATCTCTACATTATCTAATGAACTAGTAATAGAAAAAGAATATAACTTAGACTATCAATTAAAACTATCTGAACTAAATACTATTAAAACTTACTTACAAGATAGATTAGATACCGAAGGTATCACTTCTACTTACAAAATAAGTTTTAATCTAGCTATAAAAGGCACTAATAAAGAAAGTAATACTACTATTGAAAAGAGTAATACTTATGAACTTGTAATACCTATAAAAGAAGATATTTTATACTTAAATGATATTAAAAAATCAAGTATAAATAATAAAGCAAGTACTACTACAAATAATAAACTAATTAATAACTTTACTATGTTTGTAGCAGGAGATATTCTTATAGCACTAGCTTTAACTATTCTAGTATTTGCTCTAGACTTTAAAGATAAAACAAGAAAGAGAAACACATATAAAGAAACATTAAATAGAATACTAACTAAATACAATAGAATAATAGTAACTGGAAAATCTAATATAAAAGATTCTAAATATAAAAATATTGTAGAACCAGTAGACTTTGAAGAACTAGTAGATGCCTCAGTTACTCTAGGTATTCCAATAATACATGAAGAACTAATAAAAGATGAAAAGAGCATATTCTACCTAGTAGATAGAAATGTATTATATAAATATGTATTAACAAAGAAGAAAGATTAATCTTTCTTCTTTTGTTATGTTATACTAATAATATAAGGTGTTGATTAGAATGTTAAAAGAAGAAAGAATGTATCACATAGATTTAACTAAAGAAGATATTAAAAATGCTAAATACGCTATACTACCAGGAGATCCTGGAAGAGTAAAAGAAATAGCTAAGTTCTTAACTAATCCTCATAAACTAAGAGTTAATAGGGAATACACTTCATACCTAGGAACTCTAAAAGGAGAAAATGTATTAATAATATCTACTGGAATGGGAGGTCCTTCTACAGCAATATGTGTAGAAGAATTAAATAAACTAGGAGTAAATACTTTAATAAGAGTAGGTACTTCAGGTGGTATGCAAGATGATGTATTACCAGGTGATATTATTATTGCTAATGCTGCAGTAAGAAGTGAAGGCACATCTAAAGAATACGTTCCAATAGAATACCCAGCAGTTGCAGACTTTGATCTAGTATGTGCACTAAAAGAAGCAGCAGATAATTTAGAGTTTAGAAATCATGTTGGAGTAGTACATTGTAAAGATTCTTTCTATGGGCAACATTCCCCTGAGTCTATGCCTATAGGTTATGAACTAGAAAATAAATGGAATGCTTGGATAAAAGCAGGAGTATTAGCAAGTGAAATGGAAACAGCTTCACTATACACAGTATCAAAAGTACGTGGTATTAGATCTGCTGCAGTCCTACTTGCTATCTGGAATCAAGAACTAGATAAAAAAGGTATAAAAATGGATTCTGATTTTGATACAGAAAAAGAAATAAGAGTAGCTATAAATGCAATTAAATTATTAATTAAAAAAGAAAAAAAGAACAAGTAATACTTGTTCTTTTAATATACTTAATGGTGCACCCAGAGGGAGTCGAACCCCCAACCTTTAGATCCGTAGTCTAACGCTCTATCCAATTGCGCTATGAGTGCAAACTAATTAAAACGTCTAAATCATACTATAGAATATGTAATTTTTCAAGTCATTTATTGTATTTTAAAATAGTTTTTGTTATTATAAAGCCAGGAAAGGAGTTATGTATACATGAACGTAGGAGGTTTATATGGTTACACTAGTACACCAGTTTATACAACTTCAAGTGCTGGTACTGGTGAATTAGTTTGGATGTTAGTATCTGCAATCATTGCTATTGTAGGTGCTTTTGTTCTTTACTTCACATTCTTAAGCGATAAGAATGAAAATAAATTTACAGGTTTTACTAACTGGTTATATGAATTCTTAACTTTCAAAAAGATGACTTTAGAAGTTATCTTAAAAATAGCTTACTTAGTAACTGCTATATTTATTACACTTTCATCATTAAGCTTTATTAGTATTTCATTCTGGTTCTTCCTTGGATGGTTAATCGGTGGAAATATTATTTCAAGACTTGTATATGAAGGTATGATTCTTATTCTTATGATTCATCGTAATACTAAGGAAATTAATAGTAAACTTGGTAAAGAAGTAAAAGTTTCTAAAAAAGAAAACTAATCTTAAAACAAGAAAAAGACCATATGGTCTTTTTTCTTTGTTATAATAATTACAAGGTGAATAGTATGAATAAATTAAAAATATATCTAGCAAAACAAAAACTAAAAAAAATCTATAATAGTATAAAAAAGTATATTCCAGTATTATTAATACTATTAATTATATTAATACTAAAAGTATTCTTTAATAGTTTGATAACATCAATCATAAACTTACTATTAACTTTAATTATTCTAAAACTAATTAAAAAAGACTATAACTCTAAACTAACTAAACATGATATATTCACAAATAAAATAATACTAATATTATTTATAATATATTTATATCTAGGATTAATACTAGGTTATAGTATTAATCCAATGTATAGAGATATAACTTTATTCATACCTGGTATTATTAACTATGTATTTATACTATCTACTACATACTTAATACAACATACACTATATAATTCACTTAAAAAATATAATTTATATATATTAATAATATCTATTATATTTTATACATTATTTATAACTAATATATATTTAATACCATTCATAATAATACTAGAATTAATAAAACTATATACCTTAAAAGAAAAAGAACTAAAAGGCTTTATACTAGAACCATTACTATTAATGCTTATATTTGTATTACCATTAAATACTAATATAAGTAATGAATTATTCTTAACCTTAGAATCTCTAGTACTAGGAGTAACAACTCTTTACTATAAGAGACTAAATAAAATAACAATTCCAAATAAAACTATTATTATAAAATCAATTTCACTAATAACAATAATCTTATTCTTATCAGGTGTATTTAAATATAACATAGTAGTAGTCTCTTCAAACTCTATGTCACCTAATATAAATGAAGGCTCTATTGCTATAGTAGAAAAACTTGGAAATGAAAGACACACTTTAAATAAAAATGAAGTAGTACTATATAACAAGAATAACAAAAAGATATTACATAGAATTACAGAAGTAGATAAAACAAGCTCTATATACAGAAGATATATTCTAAAAGGAGATAATAACAAAGATAATGACATGTTAAGTATTTCAGAAGAAGATGTTTTATCAAAGTATTTGTTTAATATACCACTTATAGGTTATCCAATCGTGTGGTTAGAAAATTTAACAGGAAGATAAGTCATAATTAAACGACTTATCTTCCTTTTATTTATATCTAATTCTAATAATTACAAATATTAATTAAAAACATATATTTTTCTTGAATTTATAAATAATAACTTCAATAATATAACCCAAAGAAAGGGGAAATATAATTGATTGAATTAATTAATCTAAGAAAAGACTACAAAGAAAGGATACTAGATGATATAAATCTAAAACTTAATCTAGGAGAGTTTATAACTATACTTGGACCATCTGGCTCAGGTAAAACAACACTTCTAAAAATAATAGGTATGCTACTTTCTAAAACAAAAGGTACTATATCTATAAACAACATAGACTATACTAAACTAAGCGAAAAAGATATAGACTATATTCATAATAAAGAAATAGGCTTTATATATCAAAATTATAACTTAATAGATAATTTAACTGTTCTAGAAAACATACTTCTGCCTCAAGAAATAAAAGGTAATAAAGACTACACAAAAGCTTGTAATCTGTTAAACAAAGTTGGTCTATTAGATAAGATGAATGAAAATGTTAATAACTTATCAGGTGGAGAAAAACAACGAGTAGCTATAGCAAGAGCACTAATAAATAATCCTAAAATAATACTAGCAGATGAACCAACAGGTGCTCTTGATTCAGTTACCTCAATTGAAATAATGAACTTACTAAAATCATTTAGTAAAGAAAGATTAATAATCGTAGTAACTCATAATAAATACTTAGCCAAAATGTATGCAACAAGAATTATTAATCTAAAAGATGGAAAAATAATAAAAGATGAAGTAATAAAAAAACCTAAAGAAGTAAAAGAACTAATAACAATATCTAAAACTAAATATCACTTAAAAGATATACTAAAAATAAGTATTAGAAATCTCTTTAAGAATAAAGGAAGAACCATAGCTACTATAATAGCTTTTTCAATAGGTATAACATCTCTAACATTAACAATATCCTTAACAAATGGCTTTAATAAAGAAGTAATAGACTATGAAAGACAAATATCTAAAAGTATACCAATAACTATAACAAGCATGTTAAGTAATAAAGATAATAAAAACTATATAAATACAAATGAAATAACAAAAGACACTAATACTACAAATAATCTTAATAAAGAAATGTATGAGTATATAAAAAAAATAGATACTAATCTTATATCAGGTGTAAGTATTAGTTCTAATACTAATACTTTTCTACCTGATATAAAAAAAGAAATAATACCAGTAACTGACTTTAATTCATATACTATAAGTAACTACCTAGAAACCTACTATGATTTAATAAAAGGTAATATACCAACAAGTAAAGAAGAAGTATTACTTATAGTAAATAAAGATAACTCAATAAATGAAACTCTATATAACAAACTAAATATAATAGATAATAATTTAGATAATATAATTAACAAAGAACTTAAATTAGATACTATTAATCTAAAAATAACAGGAATAATAAAAATAAAAGAAGAACTATATAAAAAACTAGGAATAGATGATGAAGGTAGTTCTATCATGTATACAAAACAGTTAGAAGAATATTTAAATAATACTAGCACCAATAACTTTGAAAATACTCTAATATCCATATATCCAAAAGACTTTAAAAGTATAGATGAAATAACTAATTACTTAGATAACTATAAAGATACTATTCCATATATAAATGAATCTAAGATATTAGAAGAAAGTACTAATACTATGTTAAATAGTATTACTATAATTTTATTATTACTTTCTTCTATATCTTTAATAGTATCTTCAATAATGCAAGGAATAATAACATATATAAATGTATTAGAAAGGAAAAAAGAAATAGGAATATTAAAAACACTTGGAACTTCTAAAAAAGAAATTAGAAAACTATTTAACTTAGAAAGTATTCTAATAGGTTTTATATCAAGCACCCTTGGAATTACTATGTCTAATTTAATATCTATACCAATAAATAAAATAGTATACAATACTACAAGTATAATAAATATTTCTAGATTAAATATAACTAATATAATAGCTATTATTATATTATCATCTATATTATCTTTACTTGGAGGTTTACTATCTAGTAAAAAAGCATCTAAACTAGATGTATCAGATTTATTAATTTAGACTTGTAAAATATAAATATTTTTTATATATTATTACATGTCTCAAAAAAAGACATGTAATAGTCATCCTTGTATTTATAATATATTCTCAAAACAAAGCAAAATATTCATTACTATATTCTTATCTATCCTTAACTTTAAAAGGATGACTATCTTAAATTGAATAATAATAACTCATGTTATAAAATATATATAACTAAAGGGTGATACGTGTGAAAGAAGAGTTTTTAAAGAAACTACGAATAGAATTATCAGAACTAAGAAATAAAAATAAAATAGATGACGTAGTAGCGTACTACGATAAACTAATTAGTTCTAATCACAATAAAAGAGATTTTATTGCAACTCTAGACCCTAAAAAGATAGCTAAAAAAATTATAAAAGAAGAAGAGAATTTAACTAAAGAAACTAACACAGTAGATTCATTTACTAATAAAATAATAAGTTTCTTAAGTCAAATGTCTCTAGTTATAAGCAAAATGAATAGAAAAGAATTACTAAGTTTTATTCTAAACTTAGTAATTCTAATATTATTTATTTTGTTCTTAAACATTCCAGTAGCTTATTTAATTAACTATGGTAAAGATATATTTAGTATATTTATGAGACCATTTAATCGTGTAATATTTTCTATCTGGAGATATACAATAACTGTAGGTTACATTGCAGTAGCACTATCTATTATAGTTAGAGTATTTAAAATGAAATATTTAAAAGACGACTTTAAACCTAAAAAGGTAAAAGAAAACTCTGTATTCACAAGTGCTATAAGATTCTCAGTATATCTAGCTAAGATTATTTCTTTAGCACTATTAATACTTGTAAGTGGATACTTAGTAGTAACAAGTCTTGCTATATTTCTATCAGTATATCTAATTACTCAAGGTGTGTTCTACATAGGTTTCTATCTAATAGCGTTATTCTTATTCCATCTAGGAATAAATATATTTAAACTAATATATGCTTTTGTAATAGATAAGAGCCTAAACCCAACTAAGATATTAAAATCATTTTTAATATCTCTAATTGGTTTAGGAGTCTCAGGTGGAATAGCGCTAATAAACGTATCAAACACTAAGTTTATTGATGAAGTACCAGAAGACCTAGAAATAGGTACTTTAGAAGAAGAACTAACAATGACTAAAGATACAGTATTCCTAGGTAACATTTCCAACTATGAAATAGATGAATCTTTAAACGATAAAATACTAGTAATATATAATTACTACCCATTACTAGGTAACATGAAAACAAATATTACCAAAAAAGAAAAAGAAGTTACTCTAGCATATACATTTAAAAGAATTAATATTTCTACTGAGTTTATAGATCATATTGTTAAAAACTTAAAAGAAAATAAAATCTATAACTACAACATTGAACCAACTATTACTATTAAATCTTCAGAGAAAAACATTAAACAAATAAGAAACAATAGACATGAATACTATAAAGATGAAACAAAATATCATTCATGTGAATTTATTAGAACTTATAAAATAGAACTTATAAAAACAATTCCAAATAACACTGAAGAAGTAAATGTAACAATATCTTCTTTAGATGATGAAGAACTAGAAAGTGTTAAATTAAATAAAACACTTACTAATCAAATGAGAGTAGGTAGTGCTTATGAGTTTACTTTCCAATCATATGAAGCCTATCTAAATACAGATATTAGTTCTTTATTTACTGAAAACACTATTAAAGATATTAAAGAAGTAACAATAAAAGATGGTATAGAACCAAGAATGGATAAAAACTGCATTATTTATTAAATGCAGTTTTTATGTTATTATATTTTAGAAAGGTAGGATAAAAAATGGAAATAGATACCTTAACCGAAGAAAAAGAATATAGCATGTTAGAACGCTATGGTGAAAATCTTACTAAAAGAGAATATATAACAGATCCTGCAATTGCAAGAGATAATGAAATAAGAGAAGTTATATTGTCTCTTTTAACTCCAGAAAAAAGTGCATTACTAGTTGGTAAACCTGGTATTGGTAAAACAGCCATAGTTGAAGGACTTGCTTATAGAATCCAAAAAGGATTAGTACCTAACGCTCTAAAGGGTTGGGAAATAATAAAAGTAAATGTAACTAGTTTACTTGGTTACTTAACTACTAATGGTAGTGAAGAATCAAAAATTAACATGTTAATAAAAGAAATAGAAAAGAAAAAAAATACTATTCTATTTATAGATGAAACTCATGTATTAGTTAATAAAAACACTCAAGAAAATGGTGGTATTGACTTTGCAAACATGTTAAAGGCTGGTCTAGACCGTGGAACAATAAAAATGATAGGTGCTACAACTACTGAAGAATATGAAACATATATCTTAAAAGACCGAGCATTCTTAAGAAGATTTCAAAAAGTAGAAGTCCTAGAAGCAGATCAACCAACAGTAGTTAAAATTCTAATGGGAACACTTCCTAAACTAGAAAAACAAACAGGAGTTAAACTAGACTATACAGACTTTGTAAAAGAAAGAATAATGACTTTCATAGTACAAATGACAGATGAATATAAAAGAGTATATGAAGTAGCATCTAGATACCCTGATATCTGCTTAACTATACTTGCAAATGTCTTAACATATGCTTTATATGATAATAGAGATAAAGCAAATATAAAAGATGTATATAAAGCTATAGCAAATGCTAAGAATATATATGAAGATGTAAAGAAAAAAGAAATTGTTAAATTCAAAGAAGAATTTAAAGATATAATAGAAGAAGAGAATATTAATTTAGATTAGAAAGGGGAAATATAATATGAGTATAAGAGTAATCCAAATAGGAACAGGAAAAATGAGTAAATACACTCTTAGATACGTAGCAGATCTAGGAGGAGAAATAGTAGGTTCTTTTGATAACAGAGAAGAACTAATAGGAAAAGATTTAAGCTATGTACTAGAATCTGAAAAGATGGGAGTAGTAATTAACGATATTAAAGACTTAAATACTTTCTTAGATAATAATAAAGTAGATATAGCTATAATTGAAACTTGTTCATTTATAAATGATCTAGAAAGTGAAATAAGAGTATGTGTTAAACATGGAGTAAATGTAATTACTACATGTGAAGAAGCTTTCTTCCCACAAAACTCTAATCCTCTAGTTACTAAAGAACTAGATGCATTAGCTAAGTCTTACAATGCTACAATAGTAGGTACAGGTTACCAAGATATCTTCTGGGGTAACATGATAACAAACATTGCTGCATCATCACATAACATTACAAAGATTAAAGGTGTATCTTCTTATAATGTTGAAGACTATGGTATAGCACTTGCTAATGCACATGGAGCAGGTTTAACTAAAGAAGCATTTGATAAAGAATTTACTTCTACTAATAACTTATCATTTGATGAAGTAAATGACTTACAACAAAAACGTGCTTTCTTCCCAAGCTATATGTGGAATGTAGCAGGTTGGTTAGCTAAGAAATTAAAACTAACTATTACTTCTATCGAAGAAGAAAGAACTCCAGTAATAGCAGAAGAAGACTTAGAAAGTAAAACTCTTAACATGACTATCAAAAAAGGTGATGTAAGAGGATTAAATGCTTTAACTAAGGCATATACTAAAGAAGGTATAATATTAGAAATATCTTGTATTGGTAAAGTATATACTAAAGAAGAAAAAGATATTAATGACTGGACAATATACGGAGAACCTACAACACAAGTAATAAATCCAGAACCAAAAACAGTAGAACTAACATGTGCAGATGTAGCTAATAGAATCCCAGATGTCATAAGAGCAAGATCAGGATTTATTACAACTGCAGATCTACCTGAACCAAGATACTTAACAAGATACTAATGTATCTTGTTTTTTATTTCACATAAATTTCATATTTAATACACTTATAATTCACATTTTTACTCTAGAATTAAAACTGTAGAAAGAAGTGATAAGATTATAAAAAGAAGTAAAACAAAAACATAGCAAATTATTGCTAAAACTTTTCCAAAGAAAAATTCATATAAAACTCTATCCTAAAACTTTTTGAGAGCTCCTTATAGTTTCCCTTTTTGCTATAAGCCTCTCTTTTTTTTGTTACTTAATTATGCTAAACTTTATAATAGAAGGTGAATATAAAATGGAAGATAAAAAGAAAAGAACTAGAAAAAGAAAACATAATAATACTAGCAAGGTAAATAATACTATACCTGTAATAAAAATAAACAAAATAAAAAAAGAAAACACAGAATTAGAAGAACTAAAGAAAAAGAATAAAAGAGTACTAAACTTAATAATAATTCTATTAATTATAATAGCTATAATAGTATCACTAGAAAACTACATTAAAACTAAAAATGAACTATTTGAAACATACCTAATAGAAGAAACTACTAACCTACATAAATCATACTTAATAGAAAATAAACTAGCTAACGAAGTAACATGTGACTCTCTAAAAACTATCTCTAATAGAGATGAAGCTTTCTTACTAATAACAGATCTATATAACAAACAAGAATTTACTTTAGAAAAAGAACTATCTAACTTAATTAAAGAATATAACTTAAAAGATAGATTCTATCTATATAACAATGATAATAACTGTGGTATCTTATCAAGTAAAGAATCAACTATTTATACTAACTTAAAACTAAATAAAACTATTGAAAATATACCTACAATTCTATATTATAAAAACGGCAAGTTACTTGATGTTATAGAAAGAGAAGACAAATCTATGATTAACAAAGGAGACTTCCAAAAAGTATTAGATAACTATCAAATAAAGTAGGTGTATATAAATGATTAACGTAGTACTATTTGAACCTGAAATACCTCAAAACACTGGTAATATCATGAGAACATGTGTAGCAACACATACTCATCTTCACTTGATTAAACCTCTAGGTTTTTCGCTAGATACTAAATATATTAAAAGAAGTGGAGTAAACTATATAGATAACTGTGAATACACAGTATATGAAAACTGGGATGACTTTATGTCTAAAAACAAAGGAGAATTCTTTTTCTTCACTAGATATGGCCATAAACCACACTCAGACTTTAACTATAATAAAAAAGATACTAATATCTATTTAGTATTTGGTAAAGAAAGTACAGGTATCCCAAGAAGTATCTTAAAACCACACTTAGATACATGTGCTCGTATACCTATGACAGATAAGGTAAGAGCACTTAATGTATCTAACTCTGTAGCTATATGTGTATATGAAGCTCTAAGACAAAGAAACTACGATGATCTATTAAGAGAAGAACCTCATAAAGGTAATAGATTTATTGAAGAATACGAAGGAAGTGAAGAAGATGCTTTGTAGAAACTGTGGAAGACAAATAGGTGATGATGTAAAAGCTTGTGGTATGTGTGGAGCAAAAACAGGAGTAGAACTATTTGGCATGCCAAAAACAGAAACAGAAACTCTTATAGAACGCCAACTAAAAGAAAAAATGGTAGTTACTAAAAGAGATGATGATAAATCTACATCAATTCTAATAATCTCAATAATATCTATACTAGTAATAATACTAATAATCTCAGTAATAGTATTATCAAGAATAATAGGTGCATAATGAAAAAGAATATACTAATAATATTTATTCTAGGAGTAATATTATCTATTACTAACGTAAATGCTACTACTAAAGCTGATACCTTATATGAAGCTTGTAAAAATGCTAACCTAGAATGTAATAACATTACAAACAGAGAATACAATAAAGACTTACCTAATGTATATCTATTTATTGGAGATAATTGTAAGTACTGCGATAAGCTACTTACTTATTTATCTTCAATAAATAATAAATATATAAATAAAATAAACTTTGTTATATATAACATAACAAATAATGAAGATAATTCTAAAATGTATTCTATAGTAGCTAAGAAATTTGGAGATACTGCAGAAGGCTATCCATACATGATAATATCTAAAAAGATATATGATGGATACTCTGATACTTATAACGAAAGTATAGAAGAAGTACTAGATGCAATGGTTACTTCTCCAAACTCTGCATACGATGTAGTAAAAGATATTTCAAATGGTAACTTAGATCCTATAGTAAATACTAAAAAGTCTAATACTACATTAAAAAGAGTATTATTAATTAGTTTAACAATTATAGTAATACTAGGAATAGTAATATATTCTATTAATAATAATAAAAATACAAGAA
>CAMOYX010000017.1 GCA_946630615.1 uncultured Mycoplasmatota bacterium | reverse complement strand
GTATTTTTATTTGATGCTATATCTGCTATGTAGTCTATGTATTCATCAGTATAGTTAAATTCTACATTTAGTAATTTAAATAGTTCTTTATATGTATTTATTGGAGAGAAATTAGATTCTTTTATAATCTTAATAATATCTTCTTTAGTTAGTTTATTCATAGCTATTGTTTTAGAAAATCTTGCTACTAATTCACGAATAATACCATACTTAATTAAATCATCAGTAGTAATATTTTTATAATTATCTTTGATATCTGTAAAAGCTCCTATTGCTACTATAGTTAATTTAGATGTATCAAATACTTTATTATTAAAATAAAATACTGAACCATCTAATAGTTTTAAAAGGGAGCGTTGTACACCTATTCTAGATACATGAGATTCATCATCTTTTTCTGCTAGTTTATCAAATTCATCTATAACTAGAATAGATTTTTCTGCTAGTTCTCTATTATTATTAGAAGCGTTATATAAGTCTTCTAATACATCAGTTATCTTTCTTCCTTGATATCCTGTTTCAGATAACATTGTAGCGTCTTCTATTACTATAGGTATGTTATATATACTTGATATTCTTTTTAAGATTTCTGTTTTACCAGTTCCTGTTTCTCCATATATAAGTATGTTTTCTTTTAGTTTAGCTATTAAATCTTTATCTAGGTTAGACTTTACTACAGTTTGATTTTTATAAAGGGTTGTTAGTATTTCCATGATTTGTTCATCTTGGGAGATAATTGTTTTTCTTATTTCATTATACATTTTAGATATATCACTTGTTATGTTTAATTCTTTTTCATCATAGTCTTTATTAGAGTATTCTAGTAAACTAATTATTTCTTTATCTTTTAGTAAATTTATACGTCCATTTTCTCTTATATAATACCTTGGATTATTTATTCTATTAGCTCTTATTTCAGAGAAATCTACACGGCTATCATTTTCTCTTATAGCTTGATCTAGATCATCTTCTTTTAGTATGTATTCTAGTTCTAGATCATTCTTAGAAACATTAGTTGCATATGTATCTTTATACTTACCATTTATAATATTATAAAGAATATTATTATCTCTGTTACAGTATTTAATTGCTACTACGTAGTCTAAGTACTCGATTACTTCTATTTCTTTATTATTATGATTTAGTTTTATTTTTTTAAATAAATAACCTACTTTAATACTTTGCATATTAACCCACCTTAAATTTATATAAATAAAAAAAGTAGTTAAAACTACTACTTATTCTTCTTATTATCTAAAAAAGCCTTATTTAATACAGTTACTTTAACTCCACGTTCATAAGCAAATACTTTTCTTTTATTAGCGTCTTTACCTTTAAGATATTTTTTATAAACTTTCATGAATTTCCCTCCACTTCGCTTTTAGATTATAGCAAATACTAAATATTAATGCAATATTAAATCCAGCGAGCGATTCTAACGGCTCTTGTAGAGTTTTCTAGATAGTTACGGAATATATGTAATATAGAGTCTACTATAGATTTAATTATATCTTTAGTAGATTTTCTAATCTTAACTTTAGTTATTTGATACTTTAGTTCTCTTCTAAATTCTTGATCATCTATATATCTTCCAAATACATAGTCTAATTCTTTTAATTGTTCTTTATTTTTATTTTCTTCAATGAATCTTTTATAAACTTGAATTAACTTAAGAGTAATTTGATCTGCCTCGACGTTAGTGAAGTTTAATACTCTTGTGTAGTTTGGACAAATTCTTAATGTATCTTCTATGTTATTCATATCTTTTCCTACCTTATTATCTAAATATACTCTAATAATATAACATGTACTTAAACTATTCAAGTTTTTTTGCTACAATTATATTAAAGAAAGGGTGAAAAAAGTTGGCGTATAGAAAAAGAAGGAAACTAAGGCTTAAGAAAGGTGCTTATGTAGTCATAGTATTACTTATACTTTTAGTAGTTGGTATAGTGAAAGGTATTGAATATAAGAAACAAAAAGACTATGAAGCAACGTATGAATATAAACTTATTACTAAAGGATATTCACTTGAAGATGCAAAGTTTTTAGATAGTAAATATGATAATGCTAAGAAAGATAAGTTATTAGAATTAGAAAGTACTGATAATATTATTGATTTAATAAATCAAAAATATTTCTTATTTAGAAACTTAGATACTTACCTAGAATACATAAAAGATAATGATAGTGAAAAATTAAGTGAGGTTGTGGCTATTTGTAATGTACACGCAAATAACAAATGGTACACATATGATTTAGATACAGATATATCTAAGAAAGAACTTATGATAGTTAATAAATTCTATACTATGGATAAGTCATATGAACCAGCAAATATGAAAAGTATTTCCCTATCCTACTCTTATGGTAGCGAAGGAGATAATCAATTAATTGATTATGCTTATGATAAATTTATGGAAATGGCAGAAGAAGCTACTGAAGCAGGATTTCACTTGATGGTAACTTCATCATATCGTAACTACGAAGATCAAGAAGAAATATATAACTATCGTAAAACAAGTTATGGAGAAAGAAAAGCTGACCAAACTGCTGCAAGGCCAGGACACTCTGAACATCAAAGTGGTTTAGTTATAGATATGACTAGTAAAGAGGAAGCTTATGCTGATGAATTTAGTGTTAGTGAAACTTATAAATGGTTAAAAGAAAATGCGTATAGATATGGTTTTATTGAAAGATATCCTGAAGGAAAGACATATTTAACTGGTTACTCTGCTGAGTCTTGGCATTGGAGATATGTAGGAGTTAAAGCAGCAACTACTATTCATGAAGAAAATATTACATTTGATGAATATTATGAATATTATGTTTTAGGTGATAACTAAAAAAGATTAACTTATAGTTAATCTTTTTTTATATACTTAGATATTATTTCATAAGGATTCTTATTCATAGATGCTACTATTCTTCCCTTATGGTTAATTATAATATCGTTATTGCCTTCTTTATCTATGTTTTCTTTTAATTCATTTAATACTTTTTCATAATCTGCTACATCTATTTTACCTAGATAGATTACATCAGATGAATCTTTTAAACCAAATAAATAATTTGGTTTATATGAATCTGATGTATATACTTCATAGTCTTTTGTAATTATATATTGTTTTCTATTATTTAGGGTTATACATACTAAAGAATTATCTTTATTTATAAATTTAGGTGCCATTACTATTCCAAATATTAATACTCCAACTATAGTTAAAACTAATACTATAGAGGCTACTGCTTCTACTATTCTTTTCATTATTTTAAAAAGCTACTTACATGGATAGTTGCAAAGTTTGAATTATCCATGATGTTATTTAATACAGATACTGTATCATCTATCATAGCTATCTTTCTTTCATCTTCTATATTTCTTAATTTCTTAATAGTTCTTAAGGCATCTAGTTTATCTTCATCATTTTTTACGAAGTACATGTTTTCTTTTTTTATGTTAAAGTGTTTTTCTAAATATTTAATTTTAGAAGCAGCTTCATATTCATTACATACTCTAGATACTACATATATATTGTTAATATCTTTAGTACTAATAAAATTTTTTATAGTTATAGATTCTCTTTGGTTTTCATATAAATCATCACTTTTAATAGCTTCTTCCCATTCTTTATCATTTAACATGTAATGATTATATTCTCCGTATTCGATTGGTATTAATACTCCATCTACATCAAATGCATATATTTCATCATTACTTTCTAATAATTCATTAAGTTTTGTTTTCATGTAATCACCAAGTTAATTATAAAATAAAACAAAGAAAAAACCAACAAGGTGTCATTCCTTATTGGTTCTCTGTGGGCTAAAGACTAAAAGTTGAACTGACTCTTCTTCTTAAAGCCTGTTATCAAGTCGCCACGAATACGTATTCTACTTAATAGCTTGATAAACTGATAGATAAGATTTCAAAGCGGATTATTAAAAACATCGCTATAATGCTTAATACACACGAGTGGAAACCACCAGCACATATGGATAAGTATTGATTATTAACATTTTTAACTATTTAGTCTTTAAACTAAACAATAATTTATATCGTTACCTAATATTTCTTACCCTCTACCTCTATTAAGTGATTTTATTATAGCATTACATTTTTTTGATTTCAATATATAAGTTTTATAAAATTATATTTTTTGTGATTTTTTTGTAAAGTTAATAATAAATTCATATATTTTATATAGTATAAATGAAGCTATAAATATAGATAATATAAGGGCAAAACACCTAATTACAAACTGTAATGTATTATTATGTAAATAGTAAATAAGATTTACTTTATTCATAAGTGTTCTACTCCATGTGTTATCATGGATTAGGTATGTCATAAATGTTACTTTAGATATATTATTTATTATTTTATTGTTTTTTATTTTAAGTCTTTTAAATAATTCAAATATAATTATTGCTGTAATTATTATTGTTATATTGTATTCGTTATAAGTAATAAATTTCTGATAGTATGTTGTAGTTTTATTTAGAATTGAAGCATTAATATTAGCTAAAGCAAAATTTCTATATGATAGAGCACTTAATCCAAATATTACTAGAAGTGATATAAATAATTTAGTATTACTAATATTTTTAAATGGATTATATTTTTTAATATATCCTCCTAGTAAATAGTAAAAGACGCCTATTATGCATATAGATATATTAGATGACAATAGATCTTTAGTCATTCTTATAAAATGCAAGGATGATAACACAAGTAATATAAATAGTATTGTTTCATATTGTTTTTTACTCAATTTATATTTTTTTAGAATTATGGAAGATGCTATTATTACAATTATATAGTAACCTATAAACCACCATTCATCATTATAGAATTGTAAAGTTGGTAATGTGGGTATATCTCTTATGAAGAACTGTAATACTAAGCCAAATATAACTAGAGCAAGTGTTATAAATAACACCTGGGATAGTAATTTCTTTATTGTTTTACTAATGTTTATCTCTTTTTTATTGCATAGGAAATAGCCAGATAATAGTAGAAATAATGCATTTCCTATTTTTCCTACTTGAAAGCCAAAATCTACAAATGTTAGTTTTTTATAATAAGCTAAGTTATTAAATAGTTCTCCTGGGCCATATAAATATCCAGGTTGCATTTGTTTATATAATACATGAACTGTTATATGATGAATTATTATTAGGATCATAGCAAATATTCTTAATAATTCAAAATTAGATTCTCTATCTTTGGTTATCATTCAAACCACCCTATTAAGTATAACATTAAAATAATAAAAATAAGCATACTTTTAGTATGCTTATTGTTCTTCTTTTAAAGATTTATCTAATTCTTTTAAAGCTTTTAAGAATTTTTCTTGTTCTTCATATTCAAATAGAAAGCTATTTTCAGATACTTCTTCTACTATATTGTTTTTAATTTCTTTTAAGTCATTAGCAAATGTATTTGTTCCTGTTTCTTCTATAGTATTGTCAAAGTTAAGTTTCTTAATAGATATAGTATTGTCTAGCATTTCTTCTTTTTCTACAATAGAACCTTGATTCATTCTTTTTAATAATTCTTCATATGAAATAATAGCTGTGTTTTCTTGTTCTTGTTCATACATAGTCATATCTATTCTTGGAGGATTAGTCTCTTCAATTGATTTAACTATGTTATTTAGATCATTTGAATCACTTTGTTCTACTTCTTCTATTGCATTTATATTTTCTTTTATATCTTCTTTAATAGGACTATAGTGTTCTTCAAATGATTCTGTATTATCTTCAATAGTGTCATTTTTAAGTACATATATTAAAGCTATTACTAATATTATTAATACAATTATTGCTCCAATTAAAATATAATCTGGTAAGCTTAAGTTACTTAATACATTTGATATGTCGTTTATAATATTATTCATGTTATCACCTATTATTAATTATACTATAGTTATTATTATAGGAAATATTATTTGTAAAGTTATATGTATATTAGAAGTAAAGTTAAATAAAATAGATGTAAATTATTTTACATCTATTTTGTATGGGTTATCTATAGTTCCTGTACCAGTTACTTTAGTTTTTTTAGTTAAGCTTATTACAGGTCTAATACCTAGTTTATCACTTTCTACTTTGTCTTGTTTTAATTCATTATTTTCTTTATAGAAGTAACTATATACATCACCTTGTTTAGATGATGGTGTCATAAGAAAGTATGTTTTATTATCTAGATTTAGAAATGAATCATTGTTATTTCTTGATAATAATTCATCATCTAAAGTTAATGTAGATATTTTAGATGATGATAATTCACCTTGGCATGTTAGAGAGCCTTCATGAGAGTTATATCTATTTATAGAGTTTAATACTATTCTTCCATCTTGTTTTATCACTGAGTTATCAAAGCAATATTTTACTTGAGCTATATAATCGTTATATTTATTTAGATTATCTTTATACCAGTTTTCTAAATTTTGATAAGCTTTAGTAGATAGGAAGTCTGGTGTAAGAATAATAGTGTCATCATCATTAATATTTGCTTCTTTTATTTCTGAGGTTAAGCCTATGTCATTTAATACTATAGTTGTTGTTCCATCTTCATTTACTCTTAATATTCTAAATATTAGATTATTAATACTTACATAGTTATTTTCTACATTTCCTTTAAAGTAATATGTATCTCCTAGACTAATTAAGCCTTCTTTATTATCTCCTAATTTATCTAGCACATTATTATTTCTTACTATTATATCTTTAAAGGAATTATCTACTTCATCTTTAGCTACATCTAGAGTTACTTCATAGTCTTTTTTATTAGGATTATTTATAGTTATAGTAAATCTATGTGTAGTGTTAGATGGTATTCTCTTCTTTTGTAAGATTGTTATAGTTTCAAAGCTGTTTTCTTTATTAACTATTTCTTTTGGATCTGATTCTATTTTATATGTTAGATCACTATCTCCTTTTATCTTTTTTATTAGGAAGTGATAGTATAAATTATTAGCAGTATTATTTGTAACTGAGAAAGTTACTATTTTAGTTTCCTCTTTTGATTTTACTCTTTTACCATCTGTAAAAGATATGGATAATCCTTCTTCAACTAAGACTTGAGAAGAAGTATCTAGTGATTCATCAAATATCATATATTTGATTAAGAAAGACACTAGAATGCTTATTACAAGAGTTAGAGTTGTTATTATTACTAGATATTTCTTCTTCATATATTACCTCATTCTAAAACTATTTCCATAGTCTTTGTTAAATCTATTTTTTCGTTAGTAGTAAAGTTTGTTTGTTTTACTTTTCCATATCCTTTTAATGTGTATTTTATATTTAATATATTACATAATCTTATTATTTCATTTGTAGACCAACCTACTACATCTGGCATGATATAGTTAGTGTCATTAGTAAGTAGGAATACTTTAGATGATGTTATTACTTTAGTACCTTTCTTTGGATACTCTTCAGTAACATATTTTCCTCCTCCAAGTATTATTGGAGTAAGACCTTTCTTTTGTAATTCATCTCTTACTGTATCTACTTCTTTTCCTGCATATTCAACAAGTTCAATTATCTTTGATACATCTACATCAGATTCACCTTTAGTGGCATTTAGAGCATTTGCAATGTCTTTTATTGCACCTGCTATAGTAGTTGAGATAGATGCACCATCACCAACATATTGTTTAGTTGCAAAGTAGAATATATACTTAGGATTATCGTATGGGAAGAAACCTAAGAATGATTTAATGTAATCATAATTACCTGTTAGGTATCCACCTTTCTCTGATGCAATTTGAGCAGTACCTGTTTTACCTGCTATTTCTACATTAGATGGAGCATATAGTAAGTCATAGTCAAATGAATCATATACTACATCATGCATTAATTTTCTTATCTTTGCTGCATTTTCTTTAGATACTACACTACCTAGTTCACTTCGTTTAGCTTCATATGTAACATTACCTTTAGAATCTACTATCTTAGATACTATGTTTGGTTTTATTATTACTCCATCGTTTGCTACTAGAGTTAGTGCTTGCATTAATTGTATTGGAGTAACTAAGATACCTTGACCAAATGAAGCATTTGCAAGTTCTGACTCGTATACAACATCTAGTGTTCCTTGTAGTTCACCTGGAAGTGTAATACCAGTTTTCTTACCAAAGCCACAAGCTTCATAGAAATCCATAAGTTTACCTACACCTAGTTTTAAAGCTAAGTTAGATGCTGCAACGTTAGATGAGTATGCAAAACCTTTATCGTATGTAATTTCACCCCAACCAACGTTATTAAAGTCTTTAATTACTGTTCCATCACTTAGATTTAGAGTACCTGATAGATACTTTTCATCACCTTTATAAATATTATTTTCCATTGCCGCTAACCAGTTAAATGTTTTCATAGTAGAACCTGGTTCGTATGTATAGCTTGTTAATGGATTTAAGTAACTTGTTAGGCCATCTAGGGTATTTGGGTTAAAGTTAGGATTTGTAGCTGAACCTAAGATATTACCATTTTTAGCGTCCATGACAGCAAATAAAGTCCATTGTTGAGTCTTACCTTTAGTAAATGAAGTTACTGCATTTTCTAAGATATTTTGTACTTCAGAATCTATTGTTAAATAGATATCTTCTCCTGGGATTGCTTCTTCTCCAAATTCTTCATTTGTAGGTAGTTTATAACCTACTGCATCTGTTTGATATTCAGTGTAACCATTTTTACCTTTTAGTTCATCATTGAAGTATGCTTCTATTCCCATTTCACCTTCAATTTCACCATCATCGTTACTTCTTGCATAACCTAGGATATATGAGGCCCATGAAGAATTTATGTATTGGCGTTTCTTTTCTAGTTCAATATAGTCTATACCTGGTAAGTCTAGAGACATTACTTTTTGTTTTTCATCTTCATTCATATATCCCCATGTAGATAATTCTGTTTGGTATAGGCCTTCTTGTTTTAATAATCTGCCTACTTGTTCAATGCATTTAGGGCGAGTTAGTTCATCAGATAGGATGTTACATAGTTTTTCTGTAGTCATATCTTTATCTACTACATGTTTTGGGTTTTCAGGGTCTGTAGTTCTTGATTCAGATAAGTATGCGATAAGTTTATATGAGTTAGCGTTCTTAGCTAGAGGTTTACCATTTATATCGTATATTACGCCTCTTTGTGCATATAGGGTTTCTTTTAAAAAGTAATGGTTTTCTGCCATTTTAGTTAAGTTTATACCATCCACTTCTGTAGCTAGAGATACATAGCCCATTTTAGCTAAGATAATTAAAAAGAGAAAGCCAACGATAATACTTGTTAACTTCATATTTAGATTAATATAACGTATTATCTTTTTTGCCTTTCTCATTTTAATTCTCCTTAGTTATTTTCTTTAATATTCTTTATATTATTGTTATTATATGTCATTCCTTTTTGAGTAGCTATTTCTTCTACTTTATCTAAGCTTGCTAGTTCATCTACTTGCATAGATAAAGATTCATTTATACCTTCTTGAGTTTTTATTTTACTTTTTAATTGCTCTAGTGAGATATTAGATTCTGATACTAGAGAGGATGTTAATACTACTGATAGACATAATAATGGTATAGAAATATACATGATTACTTTAAGTATAATAGTTTTATCTTTATTCTTATGTCTACTTTTCATATACTATATCCTTTCTGCTATTCTCATTTTTGCACTTTTACTTCTAGAGTTTTCTATTAGTTCAGTATCTTTTGGGTATAATGGTTTATGTGTTACTTCTTTTAGTAGTGGTTTATATTCATCTGGTATTAAAGGTAACCCTTTTACTAAAGGGTCTATAGTAGAATACTTTCTAAATATTTTTTTAATTATTTTATCTTCTAGAGATTGGAATGATATCACTACTATTCTTCCACCTTTATTTAACATTTTTATAGCGTCTTTAACGCTTTTTTCTATTTCTTCTAGTTCGTTATTTACTTCTATTCTAATTGCTTGGAATACTTGTCTTTCTGGGTGTTGTTTATAAAAGTAATTGGCTCCAGTAGCTTTTTTTATTATTTCTACTAATTCTAAAGTTGTAGTTATTTCTTTTGTTTTTCTATAATTTACTATTTCTTTTGCTATACGGCCAGATAGTTTTTCTTCTCCGTATTTAAAGAGAATACTTCTTAAGTTTTCTTCTTTATAAGTATTTACTACTTTTTTAGCATCTAGAGGGTTAGATCTATCCATTCTCATATCTAGAATTTCATCTCTCATGAATGAGAAACCTCTTTCTTCATCTATTTCTGGAGAAGATAAGCCTAAGTCATATAAGATACCATCTATTTTAGTAATACCTCTTTTTTCTAATTCTTCTTTTAGATTTTTAAAACCTGAATGGATTATTTCAAAGTTATTAGAGATGTTTTTAAGTTCTTTAGTACTATAGTTAATAGCATCTTCGTCTTTATCAAAAGAATATAGAAAGCCTTTGTTTAATTTTTTTAATATTTCTTTTGAGTCTCCTGCATATCCTAGAGTAGCATCTACATATATTCCATTCTCTTTGATATTTAAATTATCAATAGATTCAGATTTCATTACTGTGTAGTGTTTCATGTATTATCACCTGTATATAGATCTTCAGCTATTTCTGATATCTTATCTAGATTTTCTTCTAGGTATGATTCATATAAATCTTTTTGCCAAATTTCTATTCTTTCGTTAACTCCAAGTATTATACATTCTTTTTCTAAATTAGCATAGTTTTGTAAAGATTTAGGTATTACGATTCTACCTTGGCTATCTAGAGACTCACAAGTGGCACGAGAAAATACAAAACGAGTTATAACACGAGAGTTGTTTTTATAAAATGGTAGATTAGTTAGTTTATCTTTTAATTTATCAAATTCATTATTTGGATAGATATATAAGCACTTTTCTAAGCCCATGGTAATAATAAAATTATTTCCTAAGTTAGTTCTTAGAGTGTTTGGTATTACTAATCTACTTTTATCATCTAGGTTATGATGAAATTCACCCATGAACATAATGTGTCCCCCACTTTCTTCCACATATACCCACTTGTTATTATAATCATATAAAAAGTAATAAAAAAAGTAAAGTTATTAACTTTACTTTTTACTTAATAATTACACTTTTTTAAGCTTTCAGATTACTAATTAAGCTCTTCCTGAATATTTACCATCTGAAGTAGAAATAACTACTACTTCACCTTGGTTAATGAATAGAGGAACTTTAATTGTATAACCAGTTTCAATTACTGCATCTTTCATAGCGTTATTAGTAGTGTTACCTTTAACAGCTGGTTCAGTTTCAGTTACTGTTACTTCTACTTTTTCTGGTAGAGTTATACCAATTAATTCACCTTCATAATAATCTATTTGGATTTCTAATCCTTCTTTTAAGAATTTTTTATTATCACCTAGTTTTTCACTTGGTACTTCAACTTGATCATAAGTTTCAGTATTCATGAAAACGAAGTTATTACCGTCTTGGTATAAGAATTGCATAGGGTTGTGGTTAATCTGGGCTCTTTCAATCTTAATGTTTGTGTTGTAAGAGTTTTCGTTGATTGCACCAGTTCTTAAGTTCTTTAATTTCATTCTTAAGAATGGAGATCCTTTACCAGGTTTAACGTGTTGAAAATCAACGATTTGGCATAGGTTACCGTCCATTATAATTGTCATACCAATTTTAATATCATTTGCATTAATCATAATTTATTAACCTACTTTCCTACTTTAATTTTGATTCTTTAAAAGTTACTGTTTCACGGCATTTAGGACAATATTTGTTAAGTTCTAATTTGTCAGTTGTGTTTTTCTTATTCTTAGTAGTTGGTCTAATCATGTAACCACATTTAGTACACTTTAAGCCTACAATAACTCTGCTTTCGTTTTTAGCCATAGATTTCCCTCCTCACTTAAAAGACTATGTGTATTTTAGCACATAGAATATAATTGTACAAGTAAAAAAGCTTGTAAATTAGAGGAAGTTAGATGTTATCTTCCTCATATTTACAACTTGTACAAACTCTTTTTTCATTTTTTATAACCATTACACTTTCACACTTTGGACATGGTTTAGTGCTAGGTATTGAGTCAAATACTGCCTTACATCTTGGATATGCTGAGCAACCATAGAAAGTGTTACCTTTATTTTTACCACGAGTAGCTTTTCTTTCTACAATTTTACCCTTCTTACATACTGGACAGTCCATGATTTCTTTTGGTGGTTCTTTATCTTTCTTTTCATTACCTTTAATGTATTTACATTCAGGGTAATTAGAACATGCGATAAATTTACCATATCTACTTCTTTTTTCTACTAGAGCTGAACCACAGTTTGGGCATGTTTCTTCAACATCTTCTCCATTTTCATCTTTAGTAGTAATAGTTTTAGGTTCTTCTAGTGACTTAGTATAGTCACAGTCTGGATAACCTTCACACGCAAAGAACTTACCATTCTTGCCGTTTCTTATTACTAGATTATGTTTATTACACTTAGGGCATTGAGTATCCGTTTTAACTACTTCTTCACCCTTCATTTCTTTGAATGCTTCTTCTACTAATGGTTCAAATTCGTTATAGAAGTCTTTTAATACTTCTACTTTATTTAGTTTACCTTCACTTATTTTATCTAGTTCATCTTCCATGTTAGCTGTATATTTAACATTTATTATATTTTTAAATGAGTGATTAGAAGTGCCAAACTCACTTAGTAATTTATCAATTTCTTTTATACCAATTTCAGTTGGGATAAATGATTTTTTCTCAATTTTAACGTAATCTCTATCTTTTAGAGTTTTAATGATAGTAGCGTATGTAGAAGGTCTACCAATGCCAAGGGACTCTAGTTCTTTAATTAGAGAAGCTTCTGTGTATCTTCCTTCTGGTTTAGTAGCATGTTTAGTACTTTCTACTTCCTTAGATTTAATAGTTTCATTTTCTTTTAAGGTATTAGGTAGTACTGTATCTGTTTGATCTTCATACTTAGAATATACTTTTAAGTAACCATCAAATTTTAATACTGAACCATTTGCTTTAAATTCATAGTTGTTATTTAGAAGTGATACTTGAGTTTGCTCTACTACTTGTGGTGCCATTAGAGAAGATAGTGCTCTATAGTAGATCATAGAATATAGTTTATATTCATCATCTGATAAGTATCCTTTTATGCTATCTGGAGTACGAAGAATAGATGTTGGTCTAATACCTTCGTGAGCATCTTGAGCATTTTGGTTGGTTTTAGGAATTTTTACTTGTCCTAAGTAATCCTTACCATAGTTATCTTCTATATATTTATAAGTTTCAGTTATGAATTCTTTAGATACACGTTCTGCATCAGTTCTCATGTATGTAATTAAACCTACTGTATCTTTACCTATATTAATACCTTCGTATAATCTTTGAGCTATTTGCATAGTTTTAGATGATGAGAAGTTTAATTTAGATGATGCAAGTTGTTGCATTGTTGTAGTTTTAAATACTGGTTTAGATTGATGTTTAGCTAGTTTTTTATCTACTGATTTAATTAGATAGTTTTCATCTAGGGAGTTAACTATATTATCTGCTTCTTCTTTAGTATTTATTTCTATTTTTTTATTATTATATTTTTCTAGTTTTGCGTCAAAGCCATCGAATTTAGCAACTATTTCCCAATACTCTTTTGGAATGAATGCTAAGATTCTTCTTTCTTTTTCAACTATTAATAATAGTGCTACAGATTGAACACGGCCTGCTGATTTTGCACCTGCTACTTTAGCCATCATAAGTTTAGATAATCTAAAACCTATGATTCTATCTAAGATACGTCTAGTTTCTTGAGAGTCTACTAGATCCATATCTATTTTTCTTTCGTTAGCTAATCCTTCTTTTACAACTTCTTTTGTAATCTCGTTAAAAGTTACTCTTGAGTATTTATTTTCAGGAATATTTAGTGCATCTTTTAAGTGCCATGCGATAGCTTCTCCTTCACGGTCTGGGTCGGATGCTAGATAGATATGATCTGCTTCTTTAACTTCTTTTTTAAGAGTAGTTATTATTTTAGATTTGCCTTTCATATTTATATATGATGGGGTAAAATCACTTTCTACATCTACTCCAAGACCAAACTTACCTGTAGTTGCTAGGTCTCTTATATGTCCTTGGCTTGCTAGTACTTTAAAGTCATTATCTAGAAAGCCTTTTATAGTTATACTTTTATGTGGCGACTCCACGATCATTAATTTAGTCATTATATCTCCTCTTTCGTAAAGCTAAATGAACTATACATATTTTTTTAAAACTTATCAAGTATATTTTTTAAGAGAATAAAATCTCTACGCGACTAAAATAACAAAGAGATAAAAAAATAGCAAGGTTTATTTTGCTATTATTTATTATTTATTTTATTTGCTACTTTCATTACAGGTTTATATGTAAATCTATAGTCCTTGGTTGGACCATACTTTTCTAGTAGTTCCAAGTGTCTTTTTGTAGGATATCCTTTATGACTCTTTATTTCGTACTCGGGATGTAATTTATCATATTCATACATGATATGATCTCTTGTAACTTTAGCAATAACTGATGCGGCTGCTATAGTAATAGATTTAGCATCTCCTTTTATTATTGGGGTTACTGGATACTTGTAGTCAGGCATAGGCATTGCATCTGTTATTACATAGTCTGGTTTAGTAGTCATGTTTTCTATAGCTAGTTTCATAGCTTCTCTTGATGCTTCATAGATATTTATTTCATCTATTCTTTTTGGAGATACAATACCTACTCCATAAGCTATAGCATCTTTTATTATTATTGGGTATAGTTCTTCTCTTTTCTTTTCAGTAAGTTTTTTTGAATCGTTTAAACCTTCTAGAGTATAGTTAATAGGCAATATACATGCACCTGCTACTACAGGACCTACTAGAGGGCCTCTTCCAGCTTCATCTGTACCACATATTAAAGTATAACCTTTATCATATAGTTCTTTTTCATATTTTAATAAATCTATTTTTTCTTTTTCCATGTTAGTTCCTATGATCTAAGTTTCTATCAAAAGTAATACCTTTTATATATTCGTTTCTAATATCATTTAGTATTCTTTTTGAGATTCTAGTGTAGTCTGGTTCTCCTCTTTGCATAGCTCCTATTTTTTTAGCTATTACTTCGTAGCCTTCTACTACTTCATCTTCCTTAAATTCTTTTAGGCCGAATCTATCAAATAATATATCTTTATAGTATTTAGATAACATAGTAAGAATATATACTGCTACTTCACCTTCTGGGATTATCTCTTCTTTAATAGCTTGGAAAGATGCTAGGTTATAAGCTACATCTTGTTCTTTTATCTTAGGCCATAGAATACCTGGAGTATCCATTAGTAAGATACCTCTTCCTGTATTTAGCCAAGTAATGTTTTTAGTTACACCAGGGTTATTACCTGTTTGAGCAGCTTTTCTTCCACATAGTCTATTTATTAAAGTAGACTTACCAACATTAGGGATACCTACTACTAAAGCTCTTATTTCTTTTTCTTTTAAGCCTTTAGATTCTCTTTTATCTTGCATCTTTTTAGTTAATTCAATAGTTTCTTCTATAATCTTTTTAATATCATCTGGATTATTTAAGTCTGCAAGTACTACTTTAGAACCTAGATTTTCATAATACTTAATCCAAGTCTTTGTAACATTTATGTCACATAGATCTTTTTTAGTCATTATTATTAATTTAGGTTTATTTACTATTACATCATA
>CAMOYX010000016.1 GCA_946630615.1 uncultured Mycoplasmatota bacterium | reverse complement strand
GATAATTCTTCACTTAAGAATATAGTTCTTGCAGCATATATAGTACTTGATGTTAGAGTAATACCTAGTACAAAGGCTAGTATAAGTTTTAAAGTGTTTTTCATATTATCACCTATCTTGATTTATTATATTATTTAAGGAAAATAAAAACAACTTCATAAGATGAAGTTGTTATTGTTCTTTACTACGTAATTGACCACATGCAGCAGATATTTGGCGACCGAATGGACGTCTTACTGTTACATTTATTTTTTCATTTACTAATATGTTATAGAAGTTATCTACGTTCTTTTTAGGACTTCTTTTATATTCTATGTGAGAAGTTTCGTTATATGGTATCAAGTTAACATATACATTTAATCCTCTTATTAGTTTAGCTAAGTCATGTGCACATTTATCTGTGTCATTTACGTTTTGTAGTAATAAGTATTCTATAGTTACTCTTCTATTTGTTTTATCTATATATTCTTTTATAGAAGGTATTAGCATATCTAGAGAGTATGCTTTATTAATTGGCATTAGTTTATTTCTTAGTTCATTAGTTGGAGCATGAAGTGATATTGCAAGGTTTACTTGAAGTGGAATACTTGAGAACTCTTTAATCTTTGGAATAATACCACATGTAGATACTGTGATATGTCTTGCACCTATAGCTAAACCTTTTGGATCATTTATTATTTTAATGAAGTTCATTACTTCATCAAAGTTATCAAAAGGTTCACCTATACCCATGACTACTACTGAAGATACTCTTTCTTTTATTAGTTCTTCTATTTTTAGTATTTGTTCTACTATTTCATATGCATGTAAGCCACGTACTTTTTTTAGTCTTCCTGATTCACAGAAAGAACAAGCCATGTTACAACCTATTTCACTTGATACACATACTGAGTTACCATAGTCATGTCTCATTAGTACTGATTCTACATATTCATTATCACTTAGTTTAAATAAATATTTAGAAGCATCTTCTGTATTCTCTTCTTTTACTAGTTCTATTTCATTAAAAGAGAAATCACTTTTTATTTTATCTCTTATTTCTTTTTTTATATTAGACCAGTTATCTGGATTTGATTCTCTTTTTTCATATAACCATTCATATACTTGAGTAGCTTTAAATTTCTTTTCATTTATAGATTCAAAGTAGTTTTCTAAGTCTTTTTTAGTTATTCCAAATATATTTATTTTATTATCCAAGATTCAATCACTTCCTTTTTTATTCCATTTAAGTATGATTTAACATCCATTTGCTTTTTACCAAATGGTTTTAGCTTTGTAATGCATAATATACCATCAGATACTGAGATACCAATGTAGTCTTTACCAATTTCTACTACCTTACCTATAGAGTTAGTATAAGACTCTTTAAAGTAAGCTTCAGTTATTTTATACTCTTCGTTATTAATAGTTAAGTAAGTATATGGGTGTGGATTAAAGGCTCTTATTTTATTTACTAAGTTAATACCTTTATCATTTAAGTCTAAGTGTTCCATATCTCTTGTTATTAGAGATGCATATGTAGTATTAGTATCATCTTGTTTAATTCTATCATTAGTATTATTTATTATTTTAATTAAAGTTTCTTTTAGGAGTGTTGGGGAAGCTTCCATTAGTTTAGATTCTATAGTACCTAGAGTATCAGACTCTTTAATAGGTACTTCTACTTTAGATATCATATCTCCTGTATCTAGACCTTTATCCATGTACATGATTGTAGTACCTGTAACTTTATCACCAGACATGATTGCATATTGCATAGGAGAAGCACCTCTCCATCTAGGAAGTAATGATGCATGTACATTTATACATCCTAGTTTAGGAATATTAAGTATACTTTCAGGAACTATTTTACCAAATGCACATGTAATTATTATATCTGGGTTAAGTTCTTTTATAGTATCTACTACCTCACTCATTTTATTTGGTGTATATACTGGGATATCGTATTTTTCTCCAAGAACTTTTACTGGACTTTTAGTAAGTACTTTCTTTCTTCCTACTAATTCATCTTTTTTAGTAATAATTCCTAGTACATCAGTATTATGAATTAACATATCTAGTACAGGTACTGCAAACTCTGGTGTACCCATGAATATTACTTTTGTGTTTTCTATAGTCATATAATCACTCCTCAAAACTAAAATCTATTGTAACATTTTTATTCAATTTATACATATTATCTATTTCTAATAATGTTTTAGAAAGATTTGGTTCTTTTCTATATTTAATTAATATTTCATAATGGTATATTTTATTTACCATGAAAATAGATGCAATAGCTGGACCTAAGATAATAGAATCTTTAGAAAGATTTCTTTCTAAGTATTCTTTAACTTTCTTAGATTCAGTACTACCCTCTTTATAATCTTTACTTTTTATTACAAGTTTAGATAAAAAGTAATATGGAGGGTATTTAAGTGTTTTTCTTATTTGCATTTCTTTTCTTACAAAACCTTTGAAGTCATTATTTTTAATACATTCTAGTACATCATTTGTTGGATTATAGGTTTGGATTATTACTTCTCCAGTTATGCTAGATCTACCGGCTCTTCCAGATGCTTGATGAAGCAAGTTAAATGATTCTTCTCTTGCATTATATAAAGGCATATTTAATGCGTCATCTGCATTTATTATACCTACTAATGAGACATTTGGGAAATCTAAGCCTTTACTTATCATTTGAGTTCCTAGTAATATATCATATTTATGATTATAAAAATCATTTACTATTTTTTTATAACTATCTTTTTTAGTAGTAGTGTCTGAATCCATTCTAACTATAGAAGCTCTTGGAAATACTTCTTCTATGTAACTTTCTAGTTTTTCAGTTCCAAGACCTAGATAGTTTAGAGAGTCATTTTTACATGATGGGCATTTATTATCAATGTATTTTGTGTATCCACAGTAATGGCATCTTATAGAGTTACTAGATTTATGGAAAGTTAGAGATATATCACAGTAAGGACATTTATAAATAAAGCCACATGATGAACAAGTTACAATTCTTGAGTATCCTCTTCTATTTAATAGTAATAATACTTGTTCATTCTTTTCTAGTTTTTCCATAATTTTATATTCTAATTCACTAGATAATATATTATGATTTTTTTCTTTTCTCATATCTATTAAAGTTACTTTAGGCAATTCTTTATTATTAACTCTTTTATCCATAGATACGTATTTAAACAAACCTTTAGAAGACCTTGCTATGTGAGATAGTTTAGGTGTTGCAGAACCTAGTATTAATGGGCAGTTATGAGTTTCACTTCTTTTCATAGCTACTTTTATAGCATCATATTTAGGGTTAACATCTTGTTTATAGGAAGATGATTGTTCTTCGTCTAGTATTATTATGCCAAGATTAGTTAGAGGTGCAAATATAGCACTTCTTGCACCTATTACTATCTTGGCTTTATTATTTATTATTTTTCTCCATTCATCATATTTTTCTGCGTCAGATAATCCTGAATGTAAGATAGCTATTTCTCCTTCAAAGGATGAATTAAATCTTTCTATGAATTGAGGTGTAAGACTTATTTCTGGTACTAGTACTAAAGATGTTTTACCCATCTTTAGTACTTCTTTTATTAAGTGTAAGTAAACCTCAGTTTTACCGGATCCAGTTATACCATGTAATAGTATTGTAGTATTTGTATTTAAGTATTCTTTTATAGTATTAAATGCTTTTTGTTGTGTATCATTTAATTCATGTATATCGCTTACTATTTCATTTGTAATTAAGTATCTATTTATCTCTTCTTCGTATTCTGAGATTATTTTATTTTTAAGTAGAGTTTTAGTTGCTGAAGAAGATTTTTGGTTAGCTACTTTTTTTAAGATAATATTATTATCTTTAAATAGGTTTATTATTTCTTTTTGAGAAGAAGAGCTAGCAAGTTCCAATGCACTTTCATAGTCAGTTTCAAGTTTTATATAAGTAACATATTTTTTATTTATATTAGTTTTGTGAGATGCTTTAAGTGCCTTTGGAAGCATTGCTTGGTAACATGAGCAAAGACTAGATATTGTAGTTTCTTTTAACCATTTACCAAGGTCTAACATTTCTTCATTTAGAATAGATTTTTCATCTACTATTCTTATGATATCTTTTATATCTTCTATATCTGGTTTGACATTTAATTCCATAATAAAACCTTCAAGAGTAAGTTTACCAAATGGTACTTCTACTCTTTTACCTACTTCTATATCATCTACTAAAGTATTAGGTACATGATATGTGAAAGTTCTATCTAGTTTTTTATTTACAATTTCAACTAATACATTTATATACATGGTCATCACGAAGTTATTATACTTTATGTTTTCTTTTTTAAAAAGAGATAATTTGCTATTATATAGGTGGTGATGCATGTGAATGTGATTGGTTTAATTTGTGAATATAATCCATTTCATAATGGACATATTTATCATATAAATAAAATTAAAGAAATGTATCCAGATTCTATACTTGTTTTAATTATTAATGGATACTTTTTAGAACGTGGTGAAATATCTTTAATAAGTAAGTATGATAAAACAAAGTTAGCTTTAGAACATGGAATAGACCTTGTAGTAAGTTTACCGGTGTTATATGGGTGTCAAAGTGCTGATGTATTTAGTTATGAATCAGTTAATATTTTAAATAAACTTAAAGTTAATAAAATAATATGTGGAAGTGAATCTATGGATTTAGATAGACTTAATACAATTGCAGATAAGCAATTAAAAAGTGACTTTAGTATAGAAAGTAATGGAGAATCTTATCCTAAGAGACTTGCTAATAGTTTAGATATAGATGAAGTTATACCTCCAAATGATTTACTTATAATAAGTTATTTAAAAGCTATTAAAAAGATTAATCCAAGTATTAGTTTAGAGTTAATTAAAAGAACTAATGAGTATCATGATACTTTATTAGATTCTAATATAGTATCTGGTGAAAATATCAGAAATAAATATATGAATAATTTAGATATTTCTAATTATGTTCCTTCTTCTACTTTAAATTATATTCATAGAAAAGATGAAGATAAGATATTTAATTTATTAAAGTATAGAATATTATTTGATGATAATTTAGATAATTATATTGATGTAACTGAAGGATTAGATTTTAAATTAAGAAAAGAAATATTTAATAGTAAAAATATAGAAGAATTAATTAATAATACTAAGAGTAAAAGATATACTTATAATAGAATTAAAAGAATGCTTGCACATATTCTTTTAGGTATACTAAAAAGTGATAATGATTATAAATTAGATTATATTCAAGTATTAGGTTTTAATAATAAAGGAAGAGATTATTTATCTAGTATAAAGAAAGATATAGATATACCTTTAAATACTCTTAGTAAGAGTAAGTTATTTCAATATGAATTAAAAGCATCTTTATTATATGATTTATTAATGAATACAAATACTTATGAAGAAGAATTGAAAAACAGGCCAATTAATTATTAGCCTGGTTTTTTTTATTCTAGAGTAAATGTATTTCTATTTAATTTAAATGTATATACTATTTCTCCAGTTTCAATACTAGATATATATATAGTTAAGTTTTTATCATCATATTGATAATCATTATCAAAGATAAATAGATCATCATTGTAGTCAGTTAAATATAGAGATTCATTAGTATCTAGGTTATCTACATATATTTTATTATTTATAACACCTATTACTAAACCTAATTTAACACTTAGTATTTTAGAATATTTAGTTATATTAGATTCTTCTTCTAGGTTATTATTTAATATTGAAATAGAATTATCAAAACATAGTAATAATTTATCATTAGATAAATTATCTATGTATTTAATTCTATTATTATTAAATAATATATTTAAATTATTATCATATGCATAGTAGTATTTGTCTAGGTTTAGAGAGTCTGTTGTTACTATTATAGATTTATCATTTATAGATAATAATTCTAAAGAAGGTTTTCCTATTTCTTCTCTTTCTTCAGATACTTTTTTTACTTCATCATTAGTTATTATAGTATAGTTTACTTTATTCTCAGTTATAGTTATACCGTATAGTAATTCTTCATCAATGTATTCTATTTCTTCTTCAGATGTAATATATTCTTTTTTATTTATTGAATAGATAGATTGTTTATTATCATTTGTATTAATTATATATTTTGAATTATTAGATAGTTTTAGATTAGATATATTATTTAGATTAGGTAATTCTATTTTAGAATCGTTATTAATGTTAATTAAATATACTTTATCATCTTGTAATAATAAATTATCATTTATTATTTCATTAGATATAGTACATTCATTTATACATTTAATTTCTTTTAATAATTCTTTATTATCATCCAAAGTGTTAGTTATAGATATTTTATTATTATCTTTATAAATATAGAATGTTTTAGTGTTATTAGTATTAATTATAAGTATAACTACTATAGCTATTAGTATTATTAATATAGGTATTATTAAAAGTAATTTCTTTTTATTCTTCATTTTTAACTCCTTAATATATAAAACTAGTTAGTTAATACTAACTAGTTTCCTGTTGATCCAAAGCCACCGTTTCTTGAGTTTTTAGACTCTACATCATCATCTGATTTTAGATATTTCATAAATATACCTTGGCCTATTCTTTCACCTTTTTTAATTAATACATCTTCTCCAGATATATTAATAAATTGGAATAAGATGTTACCATCGTTATCAGGGTTTTCGTAATAGTCAGCATCTATAATACCCATAGCATTTGGCATTACTAAACCTTTTTTCTTAGGTCCTGAACTTCTATTTACTATCATTAAGTATTCATCATCAGCCATATAAGCTTTTATAGCAGTTGGAATAAGTGTTGGTTTAACACCAAATGTGAATGCAGGTACTAAAGTATCTTCTGCAGCTTCAAAATCATATCCTGCTGCTAATTTAGTACTTCTTACAGGTAAATTAATATTTTTATCTTCGTATCCTTTTACTACTTTAAATCCTCTTTGCATATTATCATCTCCATTAATAGATTATCATATTTACTAGTTTAAATAAAGAATTATGATAAGTGACCTACTAGGTATGGGTTTTCTTTAGTACCCTTACCTCCTACTATATCTACATTATTATTTAGATATACTACTGGGTAGATAGCACTTTTTTGATTAGCGTTAATACTTATTATATTTCCTGATGAATCTAGTACATAGTTTTGGTTATTACCGTTAGTGTTTGCAAATCTTACTGCATAGCTATTAGCCATTTTTTTAATATAAGATTTTCCTGAACTTAAACTATATAAATAATCAGAAAGAGATGGTATAAACATGAAACCATTCTTTAGGGAGTTAGCAGCTTTATTTTCTGATGCGTATACTTCGTTTGCAGGTTTAGTATTTGCGTCTGCTAGACTATTGTTAAAGTTTCTAAAAGTAATACCAATACTTAGCATATTATCATATGCATTGTCTGTTATAGTTTTATATTTTTTACTAAAGCAATCAGATGATGGTATATCATCTCTTGGACATGTTGCTGATACTGTATTAAATAATTGTTGGTTTAAATAATAATATAAATCAGAGTTAGCATAACTAGATTTATTGTTATTATTTATTACTAGGTTAATTACATTACCTGTAGTTTTATCATAGCCTAGAGGTTCTGCTTTAATTAGTTTTACTCTTCTTTCAGTAGTATTAGTTACAGCATTTTCTACGTTTACCATTCCTATAATTCTATAGTAGTCACAGTTATAATATACGAAGTTATTTGGATCTTCTCCTACATAGTAAATATTATTATTTGTAGTTTCTTTTTTTAGTTCAGAAGAAGTTAGGGATAAGTCTTCTATATAGTTTGTTATTCTTCTTTCTTCATTTATAGTTACTTCTATTGTAGGTACTATAAATGCTTTAGTATATGTAAATACAGAAGATTGTGTAGTACCTTGATAGATATAAGTATTTTTACCACTATTAAGGTTTGTATTTGAGAATAGATGGAAGTCATTTAATTTAAAGTCTTCTGTATTATTCTTAGCAAGTGTTGCTTCTGCGTATGTTGGGATTCTAACATATGACCAAACTTTATTTGGTTCTGCTTCAGTACAAGCATCATCTACTGTACCATTTTGGCAATACTTAAGTTTATGTAGGAAACCATTTTCTTCTGCTTTTCTTAGTTGTTCATTTTGTTTATACCAACCTTCTAGAACTAGATGAACAAATGATTCTCCTTCTAGAGCAATGCTTGTTATTTTATCTTTATTCATATAAAGCTGTTTAGAGTAGTTAGCTCCTAAGTGATAACAGATTTGGTCAATTGAGTATAAAGTGTTAGCACATGCTGATACTTTAATAGCTTGGTTAGTTGATGAAGGAGTATCATATAAAGCTGAAATTGAAGAGTTATAGCCTGATGCTAGTACTATTTCTTTTTCTGTTAGAGCTCTATTTAATACTAGAGTTACTATTTTAGAGTTAGTTTGGTCATTAGCTTCATTTAGTTTTCTATTTTCTATTTTAACTGCAGTCCATGATTCATTTGCAAATGTTACTGATTTAGGTAAAGATGCACCTGTTTCTATTTCTTTTATAGCTTCTTTTAGGTCATTATATGATAGTAAAGATTCTTTTATATCTTCTTTTACAGATGAAGTTAGGATTCTAGTTTCTCTTGTAGTTATTAGTATAGTAGTTAATAGCATTAAAAATACTATTAGAAATGAATATATAATACTTGTTGCTATAAACCCTTTATTCTTCATTTGTATACCTTCTTATCTAATAGAATTTTAACATATATTAATATAAAAAAGAAGTTCTATTGAACTTCTTTTAGGTTATCTTTATATGGGCTAAATGATAAAGTATATTCTAAATTATCTGATGTAAAATATGCTTTAAATATATCGTTATTAATATCTTTGTTACCTTCTATAGTTATACTTAATACATCAGGAGTAATAGTATATCCTAGGGTATTAAAGTATTCTTTTAAGTTAGATAATAAGTATGCATCTAGAAGTATATCTATTTTATAGTTATCTATATCACTATTAATTAGACTCTTTAATAATAAATATATATTTATATTAGTATTAATAGGTATTTCATTATTATTCATATCATAATATTTATAAATATTCTTTTTAGTATCTATTATTGAATTATAAGTGTTTGTTTCTATTCCATTAGTTATAGTTATATTCATGTTATATTCTTTATTAAATGTATCTAAGTTAGTAGTATTATTTGTATTTGATTTGTTGTTATTATTTTCTTCTCTCATAGATTTATTAATTACTCCAAATACTACTAGTAATGTTATTAACATAGCTAGTAAAAATAGTGAAATATAAGCTAGTATTTTTTTTAATTCTTCATTTTTAATCATATTAATTCTCCTTCTTATTCAAATAAACTATTCATAAGACTTGTTATATAGTCTTTTCTTCTTTTAGTTTCTGCTCCTAATATTTTAAATGTTATAAAATCATTTAATTTTATATTATCTATTAAGTTTATAGGTAATGTATATGTAGTATTATTAGCATCTTTTATAGTAATAGATTCATTTATATCTATTACTTTAAATTCTGCTTCTTTATTTATGTCTATTCTTATTACATCGTTTTCTTTTGCGTTAGGTATAATTCTTTTGTTTACTTCAAATACTTCTTCATTTTCATTTACTAGTATTAAGTAATTACCTTCTATTCTATCTACTGTTAACATGTTATCTCCTTATAATACTTTTATAGTTTTACCATTTGATTCTACAGTAATGGTTCCTAGTTCATCTGTTCTATATACTTTAGAACCTATTTTATTTAGTTTATTTAAAGTTGTCTCTTTTGGATGGTCATACTTATTTCCTTTACCAACTGAGATAATAGATATAGATGGTGTTGTTTTATTTAGGAAGTCAGTGGTTGTAGATGAGTCTGAACCATGGTGACCAACTTTTAATACATCTATATCTATGTCTGTTAGCTCACTTTCTACTTCAGCTTCAGCATCTCCAGTGAATAAGAATTTAGTGTCTTTATAGGTTAGTTTTATTACTGCTGAGTAATTATTTAAGTCAGTGTATTTATCTTTTGTAGGAGATAATATTTCTATTTTTAAGTTATCTATATCTAAGATATTTACTCCTTTTTTAGCTTCTTTTATTTTTAGACCTTTTTTATTAATAGCATTAAGCAGGTTTTCAAATGTTTTAGTGTTAGATGCTACTTTTGGCATATAGATACTCTTTATATTAAATGATTCTACTATAGAGGCAGCTGAACCTATATGATCTGCGTGAGGGTGCGTTAGTACAAAGTAATTTATTGTATCTATTCCATAGCCTTTTATAGTATCTATTATTGTTTTTTTAGCAGATGAGTCACCTGCATCTATTAACATTGTTTCGTTATTAGGAAGTTCTATGAATATAGAGTCACCTTGACCTACATCTATATAGTGTACTTTTATTGGTACTAAGTCATTTACTTTAGTAGTGTTAGTATCAGTAGTGTTATCATATTCTATTTCACTTAGTAATTCATTTTCAGACTTAGTACTTTCTTCTTCGTTATCGGTATTATTGTTATTAGTAATATTTATATTATTAAAATTAATATCTTCTATTGATGTGGAGTTTTTAGGTACATAGTATATTAAATAAGATATTAATAATACTAATATAAATAGTAAGCTCGCCGATTTATTATTCTTAGTTTTTCGCCTTGCCATTTAACTCACCTATTCTATATATAAAATAATAGCATTTTTTAGAAAATAAAAAAAGCATCTAATGATGCTTTTAATTTACTATATTAAACGAATAAGTGTTACCTGCTATAACAATAACGGCATCATGTGAGTATGTTTGACCTGTTACAGGTGAAGTTATTTCATCTAAGTAATTATTTTCTATTAGGTAACCTAGTGTTGTGTATGAGCCAGTGCAACGTCCTTCTAGAACACAGTCTTTAGTAGCAGATATTACTTCTTTTCTTATTACTTCTAGTTTCTCTGTATTGTTTATTAGAGAATACTTAATATATGTGCTAATAGAAATAATTGCTGCTAGAAACATAATTGTTAAACTGACCCACCATTTATTCATTAATTATTCTTCTTTCCGTAGTAGTCCTTGATAAATTGTTCTCTATACTCTAAGATGTTATCATTTTTAATAGCTTCTCTTAATTCTTCCATCAAATGTACTAAATAACGAATGTTATGTATTGAAAGTAATGTTGAACCAAATGACTCTTCACATTTTAGTAAGTGACGTACATACGCTTTAGTGTAGTTTTTACATGTGTAACAATCACAGTTTTCGTCTACTGGTGTGAAGTCTTCCAGATACTTAGCATTCTTTAGATTAATCTTACCATACTTTGTAAGTGCATGTCCATGTCTTGCTAAACGTGTTGGAGATACACAGTCAAATAAGTCTACTCCGTTTATAACGTTTTCTACTAAATCTATCGGATCTCCTACACCCATTAGGTATCTTACTTTTTCTTCTGGTAAGTATTTAGTTGCCATTCTAACCATTTCGTATTGAGTAGGTTTATCTTCACCTACACTTGTTCCACCTATTGTGTAGCCATCAAATCCAATTTTTGTCATTTCTTCTACACAGTGTTTTCTTAAGTCTTCGTAGTTACCACCTTGTATTACTGCAAATAATACTTGGTTGTTATGATGGAATGCATCTTTACAACGTTTAGCCCATCTTATAGTTCTTTCAGTAGATTGTTTACAATATTCATAAGTTGCTGGGAATCCTATACATTCATCAAAACAAATAACTATGTCTGAACCTAAGTTTTCTTGGATAGCAATACTCTTTTCTGGAGTTAAGAATAATTCATCACCATTATATTGATTTTTAAATTTAACTCCATCTTCAGAAATATCTTTTGGTTTTGCTAAACTAAATACTTGGAATCCACCTGAGTCAGTTAGTATTGGATTATCTAAGTTCATGAACTTATGTAAGCCACCTGCTTTTTTAACTATTTCATCACCGGGTCTAAGCCATAAGTGATAAGTATTTGCAAGTACTATTCCTGGTTTAGTTTCTTTTACTTGTTCAGGAGATAGAGTTTTTACTGTAGCTTGAGTACCTACTGGCATGAACATTGGAGTTTCATATTCTTTACCATTATAAATAATCTTTCCTAGTCTTGCGCGTGTGTTTTTTTCCTTTTTTTCTAATTTGTATTCCAACATAATAATCACCGATTAGATTCTAACATATAGTTTATATTTAATCTAATCATTTTTAGTTTTGCACTAAAACTTGCGTTTTTAGTTAATTTGTGATATAGTGAAATCATTAAATATTTAAGGGGGTAAAAAATATGTATAAAGTTGATAGAAAGAAGTTAGAAGAATTACAAAGTTATTGTGAGAAACACGCTACTAAAGATAAGGAAGAAATTAACAAAAGATCTTCTTCTTATAAGGAATACACAGCAAAACGTACTGCAAAGGCTTTTAAAGCTAATAAAAGAAAAGAAAATTATAAAGAAGAAGCTGCTAAATCGATTCCAGATAGGATAGTAAAAGATATTAAAAGAGAAAATAAATACTATTTAGATGCTAAAAGAGATTTAGAAAACGAATTACTTGAAAGAATTCTAAATGGCTCTAAAACAAAATAATTAATATATTAAAGATAATTTAGGGGGGATTTTAATTATGACTAAGGATGAAAAAGTAAAAGAAAAACAAATCCAAAGTAGCAGATATTCAAAAGATGCTGAGCGAATACAACTTAAGAAAAAAATTAAAAGTTTAAGAGCTGAGCTAAATAGTGAATATATAAGCAAGGCAAGAAAAGCAGAAATAGAAAAGAATATTGCCTTTTATGGTTATAAATTAGAATTTCTTAAACGTGAATTAAAAGGTTTAAGAGCTGGTTTATATAACATAGGTAATAATAAAAAAAGAATTAAAAATTTAAAAAATATTAATATAAAATATTAATTCATGCATTTAAGGGGGAAAAGATTATGAATTATGATAGAAAAAGAAAAGAACAAGTATTAATGGAGTTAGATAGAATATCTAATCCATATAGAGATATGTTAGCAAAGAAATTAGAAAAGAATAATAAAGCTTATGAAAAAACTGCAAAAGTTTTACAAGGTCAAAGAAAAAGTAGTAACGGTAAAAGTCAAATAGCTCATGCTATTTTACTAGATGTCCTTAAATCTATTAAACTTCAAGAAGCAGCTAGAAAAGCTAAAGCTGAAAAACAAATTAATAATTTCCATTTAACAGATGAAGAAATTGATTCAGTTTTATCAAAGAATAAATAGTTAATAATAAAGGGGTTAATTATGAATAATATGGAAAAAGAAAAGTTTTTACTAGAATCACAAGATATACCAAATCCTTATAGGGATGCTTTAGAAAAAAAATTAAATGAATTATCAAAAAGAAAACCAGGTAAAAGTCTTACTCATTTTCAAGCTGATGAAAAGAATGACAAAGGTCAAAGACAAAAGAAAGATGTATCAAGAGTAGTTACTGAAAGAATATTAAATGAGCAAAGAATCAAAGATAGTTACATAGCTGCAAGCGTTAATGCTAAGAAATATAAATACGGTGATGAAGTTAAATATACTGAAGAAGAATTAGATTATTTAAAAAGAAAAGGATTAAGATAATTTATTGTTGAATTTATAAAACAAGTTTGTTATTATAAATCACATCATTTTCGAATAAAAGGGGGCAAATTCAAAAATGATAATATTTGGTAAAAAGAAAAAAGATACTAGTAGACCTGTATTAGAAGATATTAATAAAGTAACTAGTATTGGAATAGTACCAAATCCTGAATTAGAAAGATACAAAGAAACTGTAATTAAATCTATTCAAAAATGTGATTATGAGTTACAGTCGAAAGTACATACTAAGGAAGAAGCAAGTGTTATTGCTATACGTTTAAATCAGTTAAGAAAGTATCTTCGTAAAATAGAAGCTGCTCAAGTAAGTACTGATAAGAATAAATCCTTAGCATTACTTTATCAATTACATACATATAAAAATATGTATATGAATGCTATAAAAAAAGCATAATTATTATTAGGAAGCGAAGTGCAGTATGGATATTGAAACCGCTATAAATAATAAAAAAGCTTACTTGAATAGAGATTTGAGTAAGTTAAAAGTAAAAAAAATTACTTCAATTGATGAAGCAAGGAGATTAGAAAATTTACAATACGTTCTAAGGAATATATCAATGAAGAATTTAAAAAATAATAAAGATAATGAGGAAATTACTAATGCTAAGAGTAATCGTAGCATAAGATAATATAAATATAGAAAAGGAAGTGAAAAATATGTTATTAAATGAAGAACAAAAGAAATTAGCTTTAGCTAAATTAGCTTTACAAAATGCTAAGTTAGATAAAGAAGGAAAAAGAACTAACATCTTAGGAGTTCCTATGACTAAAGTTGCTAAAGAAATGGATGAAAAAATCCATGCACCTAGAGTTAGACAATAATTAAGTTTATTATTTGGAAAGGTGGTATGTTATATGGAAGCTAATAAAGCATTATATATTCCGTTAAGTTCTGTAGATTTTGAAGTATACTTAGAAATGAAACGTGAAGCTCAACAAGAATTCTTAAAAAGAAAACTTGTTCAATTAAAATTAGTACGTAACGCTATGGAAGCTCAATTAGTTATTGATGAAACTAAAAAAGCTGATAGCCAAGTTACAACAGTTGTATACAAAAAATAGATTCATTACTGAATCTATTTTTTTGTGTCTGCAATAAACATTGCATCTCCAAAACTAAAGAATCTATACTTCTCTTCTACTGCTTTCTTATAGGCATTTAGAATCATTTCTCTACTAGTTAGAGCTGCAACTAACATTACTAATGTTGATTTAGGTAAATGAAAGTTAGTTATTAATCCATCTATTGCTTTAAAAGTATATCCTGGATATATAAATATATCTGTATTACCAGAACATTCTACAAACTTATTATATTTAGTCATTATAGTTTCTAGAGTTCTTGTAGAAGTAGTACCTACAGCTATTATTCTTCTACCCTCTTCTTTTGCTTTATTTAATATGTTAGCAGTAGAAGCACTCATTTCATAATACTCAGTATGCATGTGATGTTTAGTAACATCACTTACTTCTACAGGTCTAAATGTACCAAGGCCAACATGTAATGTAACACTAACTATATCTATTCCTTTTTCTTTTATTTTATTTAATAGTTCTTTAGTAAAATGTAGGCCTGCAGTTGGTGCTGCAGCTGAACCGTTATTCTTTGCATATACTGTGTTATACATTGTTTTATCTTCTAGTTTTTCATGGATATATGGAGGTAGTGGCATTTCTCCTAGTCTATCTAATATTTCTAGGAATATACCTTCGTATATAAACTTAACTTTAGTTATTCCTTCTTCTTTTAGTTCGGTAACTTCACAAGATAATTCATCAGAAAATTTAACTATAGTACCTATTTTTAATCTTTTTTGAGGTTTAGATAAACATTCCCATTCATCAGATCCTAGTTCTTTTAATAGTAATATTTCTATTACAGCTCCAGTACTCTCTTTCACACCTATTAATCTTGCAGGTATTACTTTAGTATCGTTAATTACTAAAGTATCACCTTTATGTAAGTAATCTAATATATCATAGAAATGTTTATGTTCTAGTTTGCCTGTTGTTTTATCCATGACTAGTAATCTACATTCTTCACGATTATTAGTTGGTGTTTGAGCTATTAGCTCTTTTGGTAATTCGTAATCAAAGTCTTCTGTACTCATAAGTTCTCCTTTCTTTTTAAAATAATGAAGTATTATGGTTTATTTTTAAATGAGAGTATGCTTTTTCTTCTGCTACTCTTCCTCTTGGAGTTCTTTTAATAAAACCTTCTTGTAATAAGAAAGGTTCTACTACATCTTCTATAGTAGATACTTCTTCTCCAATAGATGTTGCAATAGTTTCTACGCCTACTGGACCTCCTCCAAATTTTTCTATTAAGCTTTTTAGATATTCTATATCTATATTATCTAAGCCATATTCATCTACATGTAATCTATCTAGAGATTTAGAGGCTAGATCAAAGTTTATAGTATCTAATTCTTCTACTAAAGCAAAGTCTCTTACTCTTTTAAATAATCTGTTTGCAATTCTTGGCGTTTTTCTACATCTTTTAGCTATTAACATAGCTGCATCATCATCTATATTCATATTTAATACTCTAGATGTTCTTTTTACTATTTTTTGTAATTCTTCATCTGAGTAATAGTTTAGTTTAGAAACAATACCAAATCTATCTCTTAAAGGAGATGAGATATCTCCTGCTCTTG
>CAMOYX010000015.1 GCA_946630615.1 uncultured Mycoplasmatota bacterium | reverse complement strand
TCTACAAGAGAAATAGATAAGACTCTTGCTAATACTAAATTAGGAGATTTAAATATCTATATACCAGCTAAAATGTATCTAGATGATCAAGGACTTGAAGATGAAAAACTATATACAAATGATGAATATGGACATACAAGTAATCCAATAGATGAAATATCTTTAAGAAAAACTGATTATAGTCTATTAGAAGATTTAGAAAAAATTGGAAGAGATAAAGGAATAGATGCTAAATCTATCTTAAACGAATATAAAATAGAAAATAATATAGATATTCTAAAAGCTTTAAAAGATTCTAATAATACCATATTTACACCAGTAAATAAAATGAAATTAAACTACTTAGTAAAAATGTATGCTATGGATATGTACTGTGAAGAAAACGATGAAGTAAAAGAAGCAGAAACTACATTAGTAATTAATAAGTCAAGTGATAAGTATTCATTATTCCACTATGAAATATCTGCTATAAAAGGAAATAAAGAATATCTAATAACTTTAGATGAAACTAAACTAGAAGAAAAATCACGTAAAATAGTATTAACTGAAGAAGAAATTAATAAAATAATTAGTAGTATTTATATAGATTAATATTGATTAATTAAATATAAAGTTTTATTATAGAAACATAAATCGTTTTAAGAAGAAGACACGATTATATAAGTAACTTAAATAAAAGAGACTTTGTGGTTGGTGAAAACAAAGAAGCCTTATATAATTACTACTTCATCTAGAGGTGTAATAACACCCGGGGTAACTCGTTAACTAAATAAAGTAAACAAAAGGATGGTACCGTCTATATGACTCCTTATACCATCCTTTTTTTAATTCTTTTTAAAACATAGATTGGAGAGATAAAAATGTTAAATATTAAAGAAGACAAAGAACTAATGCCATTAAACCACTCATGCGCTCACTTAATGGCTCAAGCTGTAAAACACCTATATCCTGAAGCTAAGTTCTGGGTAGGACCTGTAATTGACTCAGGATTCTACTATGACATGGACCTTGGAGAACATAAGATTACAGATGAAGATTTAGAAAAAATCTCTAAGGAAATGAAAAAACTAGTTAAAGATGGTAAAAGAATAGTAAGAAGAGAACTTACAAGAGAAGAAGCTCTAGATTTATTTAAAAATGATGAATATAAAATAGATCTAATTAATGATATGAGTGATGACACAGTTATTACTTGCTATTCACAAGGTGATTACACTGACCTATGTCGTGGTCCTCATGTTGATACAGTAAAAGAATGTAAGTACTTTAAATTACTTAAATTCTCTGGTTCATACTACAAAGGTGACGCAAACGAAAAACCACTACAAAGAATATATGGAGTATGTTTTAAAACTGAAGAAGATTTAAATGCATATTTACAAGAATTAGAAGAAGCTAAAGAAAGAGATCATAGAAAAATAGGTAAAGACTTAGATATTTATATGATGTCTGACTTAGTAGGTAAAGGATTACCAATGTACTTACCAAATGGTTACACTTTATATAGAACTTTACAAAACTATATTACTGATAAAGAAGTTAAATATGGATATAAACATGTACATACACCAGACTTAGGAAATGTAGAACTATATAAAACATCTGGACACTGGGATCATTATAAAGATGATATGTTCCCAGCAATGGAATTAGATAACGAATCATATGTATTAAGACCAATGAACTGTCCTCATCACATGGTTATATTCCAAAATAAGATGCACTCTTATAGAGATTTACCTATAAGTATCGCTGAAATAGCAAATGACTTTAGATATGAAGCAGCTGGTGCTGTAAAAGGTCTTGAAAGAGCAAGATGCTTTACTCAAAACGATTCTCATATCTTTGCTAGAAAAGATCAAATAGCAGAAGAATTCAAAGGAGTATTAAAACTAGCTATAGAAGTATATAAAGACTTTGGCCTAGATATATTTAAATCTAAATTTAGATTATCTCTAAGAGATAAATTTGATAAGAATAATAAATACTTTGACGATGATGAAATGTGGGACAATGCTGAAAATAGTTTAAGACAAGTTTTAGATGAACTAGGTGTTGATTACTTTGAAGCTAAAGGTGAAGCTGCATTCTATGGTCCTAAATTAGATATCTTAACTAAACCAGCAGTAGGTAATGAAGTAGCAATTACTACAATTCAATTAGACTTCTTATTACCAAGAAGATTTGATTTATCTTATATAGATGAAAATGGTGAAAAACAAACTCCAGTTGTTATCCACCGTGCTATCCTAGGTTCTCTAGATAGATTCATTGCATTTATCTTAGAAGAAACTAAAGGTAACTTACCAGTATGGTTATCACCTGTAGAAGTAGAAGTTATTCCAGTAGTAGCTAAGTATCAAAGTGAATATGCTAAATCTGTATGTGAAAAGCTAGTTAACTTAGGTTTTAGAGCTGAAGCTGATCTATCAGAGGAAAAACTAGGTTATAAATTACGTAACTCAGTTATTAAAAAGATTCCAATTACTTTAATACTTGGTCAAAAAGAAATGGATGAAAACATGATTTCTTATAGACTTCGTGGTTCTGAAGATACTACTACAGTAACATTTGATGAATTTGTGAAATACCTAAATGAAAGAATAGAAAAGAAAGACTAACACTAGTCTTTCTTTTACTATAATTAAACTATGATAACAGAAGAAGATATAAGAGTATTACTAAGTAATCTTTCTAAAACTAAATTCCGAGGTTCATTTCACTTAAATAATAAAATGAAAGAATACGCAAGAGAAAAAGGCTATAAAAAAATATATCAAGATGCCAAAGAAATAGTAATTAAAAACTTATCTCCTGCAATAATTAAAAATGATGGTAAACAAACTACCATGCGTCAAACTCATCCTGTATTTGTTGCAATGCATGCCACAGGTACATGTTGTAGATCATGCCTATATAAAATTCATAAGATTAAAAAGAATAAAGAATTAACTAATACTGAAATAAACTACATAGTAAGAGTAATAATGATTTATATAGAAAATGAACTTAATATGCTATAATAAACTTGAAAGAAAGAAGGTTTTTATGAGAAAACTCAAATTCCTATTTAGAACACTTCTTAAAATGGACTTTAAAAACTTTTTTAGAATAGCTAAAAAAGTATCTAAAAAAGCTAAAAAACCAACTATATATATTTTAATAGATATGATGATATGTGGAATAAAATATCAAGCAGGATATATGGACTACCAAGAATTTGAATTCTACTTACTAAATAAGAATGAAAGAAAAACTTATCTAACAAGAGGAATAAACAATGCTATAGTAAGCAAATATAATAATAAAGACTATTGGCATATTCTAAACGATAAAATAGAATTTAATAATAAATTCAAAAAATACTTAAATAGAGACTACCTAGATCTTAGAAATACCTCTATAAATGATTTTAAATCATTTATAAAAAATAAAGATTATATAATAGCTAAAGAACTAGATAATTGTGGTGGTAAAGGTATATCTAAGATTAATCTAAAAGAATATAAAGATATAGATAAGTTATATAAAGAATTATTAAATAATAAACAATACTTAATAGAAGACTTAATAATTCAAAACAAAGAATTAAATAGATTATACCCTGACTCAATAAACTCACTTAGAATTATTACATTTAATGATGGTAAAGAAGTAAATATTTTACAAACAATTATAAGAATAGGTAATAACTCATTTGTAGATAACTTTTCATCAGGTGGGATGTATACTTTTGTAAGTGATGAAGGAGTGATTACTGTACCTGCAATAGATCAAAAAGATAACAAAATTTATAAACACCCTAAAACAAATACTGAAATAGTAGGATTTAAAATACCTAACTTTGATAAAGCAATAAAGTTAGTAAAAGAAGCATCTAAACTAATACCTGAAATTAAATACATAGGTTGGGACGTAGCAATAGAAGAAGATAAAGTATCTTTAATAGAAGGAAATGAATATCCTGGAGTATTCCAAATTAAACCATCATTTTCTAAAGATAAAACTGGAATTCTACCAAGATATAATAAATATATTAAATAAGAGGTGTATATGTATAATAAAAAATTAGTAAAAGAATTCTTAATATTACTAGGAATACTAGATATCCTTACATGGGGAGTAGCAGCAATAATTAGTATAGTTAATCATGTAAATATAAATGATAATATATATGTTAAATTACTATACTTTATAGGTAGCTTTGCACCATTTGCATCAGCAATAATAACTTTAAAAAGAAATGGTAAAATAAAAGATTTTAAATCATTCTTTAAAAAATGTTTTAACTTTAAAGAAAGATTTATAGATTACTTCTTAGTATTAGAATTTGTATTTATTTATTATTTTATTGGTTATCTAACAGTAGGGTTTAGTGAAGGTGCACCTCTAATAGCATTAATTATAATTACACCATTAATGCTATTTGGAGGTGGAAGTGAAGAGTTTGGATTTAGACTTATCATGCAACATCAATTAGAAAAAAAATATAACTTTGTTATAGCAACTCTTATAACTGGCTTAGTTACAACAATTTGGCATCTACCTCTATTCTTTGTACTAGGTACAATAAACTCTAAAATGGATTTTGTCTGTCACTTACTAATGGTAATGTCACTTTCTTTTGCTCTAGCTACAGAAAGACGTGTATCAAGAAGTATGTTTACTTGTATACTGTTGCATTGTATCATTAACGCCTTATCAGTAATATTTGTCTTCCAATACACTTTAACAAGTTCACTAATTACATTTGTAGTAATCTCAGTATTATCAACACTTGTAATTGATTTAAATAAAAGATTAGAAAAGAAGGTATAAAGTAAAACTTTATACCTTTTTACATATATTAATAATTATATTTTATTTTTTATTAATTAGTATTATATAATTAAATAGAATGGAGGTTTAATATGTTAAGTAATAAAGAGTTAAATGAATTTTTTGAATGGTATTATCCTAAAACATATTTTGCAAAAGTAGATAATAGTGAAATAAAATTACCAAAGGAAATAGAAAAATCTACATTTAAAGATGCATTTATATTTGCATATAAATATTATTTAAATAATAGATTAACAGTAAACTCACTATTAACTTTAGAAAAAATAATAAATAGAAATGAAGATGGTTTTGTAGATCATGGACTAAGAAAAAAAGATCTAGATTCACCTATAAGACCAGTAGCTAAAATAAAAGATATTAAACCTAGATTAGCTTCACTACTTAAGGCATACCAAGGTTTTACTATATCAGATGATGATGCAAGAAACTCATATTTCATGGATACATTTTTAAGTATCTATCCATTCTCAGATGGTAATGCAAGAATTGCTACTATCATAGTAATGGTAGATTATTTAAAGAATAATAAAAAACCACCAATCTTTGATTCTAGAAAAACATTTACAAGAATGATAGTAGCAAAAGACACCTTAGCGTTCCAAAACTACTTTGAACATCAAGTAGAGCTAGCTAATAAGGAGTAAGTATGAAGTATGATTATTTAATAGTAGGTGCAGGCCTATTTGGTTCTACAGTAGCAAACCTATTAACTAAAAAAAGAAAGAAAGTATTAGTAATAGATAAAAGAAATCATATAGCAGGTAATATCTATACTAAAAATGAAAATAATATAGATATACATGTATATGGAGCTCATATATTCCATACATCTGATAAAGAGATCTGGGACTATATTAATTCATTTGGAGAGTTTAATAACTACATAAATACTCCAATAGCTAATTTTAAAGGTAGACTTTATAACATGCCATTTAATATGAATACATTTACTAAACTATGGCATGACGTAATAACTCCGGATGATGCAAGAAGAAAAATTGAAGAAGAAAGATTAGAATTAAATGGTAAGGAACCAGAAAATCTTGAAGAACAAGCAATATCTTTAGTAGGTAGAACTATCTATGAAACTCTAATTAAAGGTTACACAGAAAAACAATGGGGTAAGTCTTGCAATGAGCTTCCAAGTTTTATTATTAAAAGATTACCTGTAAGGTATACTTTTAATAATAATTACTTTAATGATAGATACCAAGGAATACCAGTTAATGGTTATACTAAACTAATAGAAAATATGCTAGAAGGTATAGAAGTAAGATTAAACGTAGATTACTTAAAGAATAAAACTATACTAGATAACCTAGCAAGTAAAGTAATCTATACAGGTATGATAGATGAGTACTATGATTATAAACTAGGTACTTTAGAATATCGTTCTCTAAGATTTGATACAGAATACTTAAGCTATGTAGATAACTATCAAGGTAACGCAGTAATAAACTACACTGAAAGAGAAATTCCTTACACAAGAATGATAGAGCATAAACACTTTAATTATAAAGAAACTAAAGGAACATACATAACTAGAGAGTATCCAGTTACTTGGCAAAAAGGTATGGAAGCATACTATCCAGTAAATAATGATAAGAATAATAAATTATATGAAGAATATAAAAACCTATCTCTAAATGAAGATAAAACTATCTTTGGAGGTAGACTAGGAATGTATAAATACTTCGATATGGATAAAACAATAAGAGAAGCTATGAATTTAGTATCTAAATTAGACTAAATTTATTTGATAATTATTTAAACTATATGTTATTATATAATTGACAGGAAGGATCTGGTGCTATGAAGGGGTTTGTTAAATTAAATGTATTATCAGGTGTTTCTGTTAAATTATAAATATAAAAGATAGGCTTTGTACGCCTATCTTTTTGCTTTTTAAAAGGGAGAGTATTATGAATAAGTATGAAGGAAAAGCAAAAGCTTTATTAGAATTGTTAGAAACTGAAATTCTAGATTTAAAAAGAATTAGAAGAATGTTTAACGCTCAAACAAAAGAAGATAAAAAAGAACTAGAACTATTCTTAAAAGATTTAGAAGTAAAAGGTTTAGTCTATCTACATGACTCTAAAGTAGAAAAACTACCAGATGGTTATATAACAGATAAACTATTTATAGTAGGTAAAACAAAACTAGAAAGAAAAAAATATAAAGTAACAGATAACCATATAGTAAAACCTCATAAACTAAATGGGGCTTTAGAAGGAGATATAGTTATCTTAGATACCCATACAAGTGAAATAGTAAAAGTAGTTAAAAGAGGTAACTCTAAACTATCATGTGAAGTAAGAGTAACACCTACAGGTGGTAAAGAACTTATACCTAAATACATTGAAAATCCAGAATTTATTAAAGTAAGAATAGATAATAATAATATGAAAAAACTACTAGGTGGAGATATCATCGAAGTAGAAATAGGAACAGAAACTAATGAAGATGGAGTATATGAATGTGAGTTCATAACTAAAATAGGTAACAAAGAAGATCCTAAAACTGAATATAAAGCAATGTTAGTTTCTCATAACGTTATTATTAATTATACCGATGATGCTTTAACAGAAGCTGAAAATATCCCTACTAAAGTAACAAATAAAGAACTTAAAGGTAGAAAATCCCAAACACACTTGCATACATTTACTATAGATAATGATGGTTCAAAAGATAAAGATGACGCCCTAACTCTAGTAAGATTAGAAAATGGTCACTACAAAGTTATAGTTCATATCGCATCAGTTGCAGACTATGTTAAATCTGGTACTGCACTAGACACTCAAATTGATATGCGCCCATCATCAGTTTATTTAAGAAACTATGTACTTCATATGTTACCAGAAAACCTAGCTAAAGGTATTTGCTCTCTAACTGAAAACAAAGTAAGACTAGCTCTAGCAGTTGAAATGGAATTTGATGAAAACTTAGAAAAACTAGAAGAAAAAAGTAAAATATATCCTGCAGTTATTAAAAGTAAAAAAGCAATGTGTTATTCAGAAGCCAATCGAGTATTTGATAACGATAACCCAAAAAATGATTACTTACCATTTAAAGATGACTTAGAAATCCTTTTAAAAATAGCTGATAAAGAAAGTGAAAAAGCAAAGAAATTAGATATTACTTCAGATGAAATAGAATATGAATTTGCAGAAGATGGAGAAACACTTAAAAATGTTAAAAAATTAGATCATGGAAAGTCAGGACACTTAATAGAAGAAATGATGATCATGGCTAATGAAACAGTAGCTAAATACTGTACAAGAAATAATATTTCTATCCCATATCGTGTACATGAAACACCATCTATTGAAAAAGTAATACAAATAGAAGAGGAAATAAGAGAACTAGGAGTTAATCTTAGACTACCATCTACAGATGATCCAAGTGTAAGATTAAAAGCCATTTTAGAAGAAACTAAAGGTTTACAAGCATATCCATATATTTGTAATTCTATAATACTAAGATATATACCAAGAGCTTATTACACAGTAAATAACATAGGTCACTATGGTGTTAATAAAGCTTTCTATACACACTTTACTTCACCTATTAGAAGAGGTACAGACACAAGATTACACCAAGCTCTATTACATCATTTAAGAAATGAATTAATTGAAAATAAATTAGAAAAAGAAGAATTAGAAAAATTCTGTAAAACAGCATCTAACCTTGAAAAGAAACTAGATGAAGTGGAAAGAGAAGTAGATAAACAAGAAGCCATTAACTTTGCAAAAGATCACTTGGGTGCATCCTATGAATGCTTTGTACATGGTTTTGAAACTATTGACTTTAAACCATATATTCATGTAATAACTGATAATAAAATAGAAGGATATATTCCTTTATATGCTGTAGATAAAAACTTAAAACTAGGATTCAAAAAATCTAGAGTAATAGATAAAAATAATAATACTATAATAAGAAGAGGAGATAGATTATTAGTAGAATCTATTCTATATGAAGAAAGATTTAACAAAATAATATTTGGCTTACAAAGTAACCTAGTATCTGAGTATTTTCCATCACACTCACCAAAAGTACAATTAAGTATCTACGAAGAACAAAGATTAAAAGAATATGAAATTATTAATAATAAGAAAGAAAAACACCCAAGACAAGTTATGTATGATAATGAATTATACGGTAAAGAAGATACTGATATTAAGAAAAAAGTATATCAAAAGAAAGACCAAACAGAAACCAAAAGAAGAGCAGCAGGATATATTAACTAACAAAAAAAGACATATTAAAATATGTCTTTTTTGTGTATAATTATACTAGGAGATAGAATAAGATGAAGAAGCTAGATAATAAACTACAATTAACTATAGGAATAATAATAGGCTTACTAATAACAGCTACTACAGTATACGCAAATAACTTAAGTTTCACTGCAAAAGAAATTAGTTATGATAATACTACAAGTGGCATATCAAAAACTAATGTTCAAGATGCTATAGATGAACTATGCGAAGATTCAAAAAAATGCAAAAAATTAAAAGATAACAATATTTATTTTGAATATGGAGATCCAACTACATCTTCGACTACAGATTACACAACACTAGGTAAGAAGCTATTTGTTGCTTTAAATGGAGATCAAAAATCTATTTGCATAATAAGAAATAGTAAACTACATTGTTTTGATATTAATAATTACCAAATAGAAAAAGTACATATACTAGATGTATATTCAGATATTACATGTAGTACAATGTCTTCTTATATCTACTGTTCAGATGGTAGAGTAAACTGTAGAGTCAATAATGATGGTTCAGTAATGTGTGTAGCATCATCTGGAGGATGCGATATCACAAAAGATGGAGTAGTAGAATGTACTTCGTATTAATAAAATAAGGTGATAATAATGAAATTGATAAAAAATAATATAAGAATAATAATAGGTATATTAATTGGACTAATAATATCAGCAACAACAGTATATGCAGCTCATGCGGTATTTTCATCTAATCAAATAACATATGATAATACCACTAGTGAACTAGCTTCAACAGATACTAAAGGATCTCTAGATGAATTATATACTAAAGCTTCAACTTGTAAAAAAATAAAGAATAATAAGATAAAATATAACTATCCAAGAAGTACAACTGATTATTGGGAAAAAAATGCAGAATCAGACTATACATCACTAAATAGAGATGTATTTATTGCCTACAATGGAAATCAAAAATCACTATGTATTATAAGAAATAACATATTACACTGTTTTGATAATAATAACTTTGCGATAGAGAAAGACCATGCAGCACATGTGTTTAGAGATAATCCTTGCTACATCGATAGTAATGGAGATCTTAGTTGCATGCAAGGAAGTGACTTTTATTGCTTGTTCTCCAAAGATGGTAAAGTGGGCTGTAGAGGAACTGGCGATAATGGTATTAGCAAAGGAAACTGTGATTTAAACCCGGACAATACCGCATACTGTGAATAATAAAAAGTATATTCATCTGTCAAAAAAGAGCATCTATGCTCTTTTTTAATTCTTTAATATTTGTTATTCTTTTAATAAGAGGTGTAACATGAAAAAATATTTATTTATACTAAGTTTAGTAATTCTATTAATAGGTTTTATTCTTACTCATTATAACTTAATAGCTTCTATTATTCTATTAGTAGTAGGCACTATCCTATTATTCTTATCTATTTTGTTTAATACTAAGAGAAATAATACTTATAAAGAAATAAAAGTAGATAATGATTCTATTAACACAAATACTACTAACAACGTAGAACAAATAACATACTTAAAAGAAGATGAAAATAAACTACCAGAGATAAATACAGGTACTACAGGCGAAGAAAATACTAAAAGTTTAGTAACAGGAAAAGATACTCTAGACTAATTTGCAATTGCCTCTATAATCTGATACAATGTAAAAGTCGATTTGAGGTGAATCACAATTGCAATTGATAATTAACACTAAAAAAGAATTAAGAAAAGAATATGAAAGTATTGTTAAAGATATAAAAGAGAACAAAAAGTTCCAAATGCTACAAAATGAATTTCATCATGGTATGACAAGATACAAACACCTAGATCATGCAGCATGGTTAACTTTTAAATTTACTAAAAAACATGATTTAGATTATATAGATACAACAAGAGCTGCACTACTACATGATTTCTATCTAGATAAAGAATTAAAGTATTGTAATAAAAAAGAAGCATTAAATCACCATCCATCAGTTGCAGTACAAAATGCTAAAGAAAACTTTAATATCAATAAAAAACAAGAAAATATAATAGCAAGCCATATGTTCCCATGTGGTACAGCAGTGCCTGCAACAAAAGAAGCATGGGTAGTAACAATGGTAGATAAGATATGTGCTATAGAAGAAATGCTAGTAAATAAAGTCCCATCATACATAAGTCTTTATATAATATATTTTTATAATTTCTTAAACACAGAAACAAATTAAGATTGAATATATACTATTCAATCTTTTTATGTGTTATAATTATCTATATAGTAAGAATTGGGGTCATATATATGAGAAAAACAGGCACAAGTGTTGCAATCTATAGTACTAAGGGTGGAGTAGGTAAAACTATACTTACTCTTAATTTAGCAGGTATCTTAGAAAAAGCTTGTAAAAAAGTATTAATTATAGACTTAGATTTATCTTCAGGTGGTATTTCTATGTCTATTAATAAGAATATTAATAAAAGTATATATGACGTAGAAAAAGACTTTCAAACATCTAAATTAAAAGATATTAAAGAATATGTAATTAAATATGATGAATATATAGATGTCCTATCTTCTCCTAAAGATCCTAGAGAAGCTAATCTTATAGAAGGAAGAGTAGTAGAACGTATTATTAAAAAAGCTGAGTACCATTACGATGTAGTTCTAATTGATATGTCTCACGAACTAATAGAAAGAAACTTACTTGCAATAGACACTTCTACAAAGCTTCTAATGGTAATGAATAATGACCCTCTAAATATTAAGTCTATGCGTAGCTTCTTAACTATCCTAGATGAAAATAATATTGATAATTATAAAGTAGTCTTATATAACGCTAAAGATATTCTAAAACAATTCTTTACAGAAGGAGAAATAGAGAGTCTAATCGGAGCTAAAATAGACTATAAAATAACAGAAGAATTCTATTTAAAGAATATAGATGAATATATAATGAATGGTAAAATACCTTCTCTAAATGATAAAGCTATAGAAACATTTGAAAAAGACTATCCAACTCTAATGCAAATCGCAGCATCCCTAATGGAGGTATCAAAATGAGTAAGAAAACCTTAACACAAATATTCAATATAAAAAGAGTAAAAGGAAAACTAGGTAATACCCTAGACTCTGAAGAATATCCTAATAAAACACTTCTAGATGAACTAAGAATATCTCTAATAAATGACATCATGGAAAAAGATATTAGAACTGATAATCTAAATGATTTTATTAAAGAAGAAATAGATGAACACACTAAAGACCTTGATATTACTAATTTAGAAAGAAACTATTTATATACCCTAATAGATAACGAAATAAATGGCTTTGGACCTCTAACAGAAGTATTAGATGATGATAATATTACTGAGATATTAATAAATGGCCCTAAAGAAGTTTATATAGAATTAAATAATGAATTAATAAAAGATGAAACTATTAATTTTATTAATAATGAACATATACTAAGAACTATAAGAAGAGTCCTTGCCCCAATTGGACTTAGATTAGATAAAGATAACCCTTTAGTAGATGGTAGATTATTAGATGGTTCAAGAATTAACGCTATAACTAGTCCAATATCTCCCAAGGGACCTATAGTAACTATAAAAAAATATAATACTAAACTAAAAACAATGGATGATTTAATAAGAGTAGGAACCCTAACTAAAGATATGGCTAACTTCTTAGAATTAGCTATTAAAGCTAAACTAAACATAGTTATATCTGGAACCCCATTCTCAGGAAGAACTACACTATTAAATATATTAGCTAAAGAAATACCTTCCGAAGAAAGAGTAATAATTATAGAAGATGCCCCAGAACTTACTCTAGAAGGTAATAATATAATATCTTTAGAAACTAGCAAAAACCTAGATGATGAAAGAGTAATAGAAACAGCAAGACACATGCATTCAGATAGAATAATACTAGGTAAAGTATCTACTGAATCAGCAAATATTGCTCTAGAAACAATGACAAGTGGTATACCAAGTTTAATAAGCTTACATGCTTCATCTATAAATGATGCAGTAGATACTTTAGAAAAACTAGTATTAACTAGATCAGTAAATACAAGAGATATCTGCTTAGAAGAAATACTAGATGGAGTAGATTTAATATTACAAATTAAAAAACTACCAGATGGTAAGAGAAAAATAACTAACATAGCTGAACCTAGTGAAATAAAAGATAATAAATTAGAACTTAAAAATATCTTCAATTTTAATAATATAAAAGTAACAGAAAAAGGAGAATTAACTGGAGTATATAACTTTAATAAAGAAAGACGCCCAAGAGCTCTAGATAAGATTAAAGGAAGAGGATACCCTGAAATAGAAGATATGTTTAAGAAATAGAAAGGATAAATAATATGGAGTTAGTACTAATAATTATATTTGCTATATTTACTTCTTCTATGATTCTCTATCTAGTAAGAGAAACAAGAAAAAAAGTATTACAAGATAGATTTAACTCATCAGCCCTAGATACTAACTCCATAGATCACTTATCCTTCTTTGATGCTTTAGTACTTAAAATTAAAAATATCCTAGAAAAAATATCTATTAAACTAGATAAAGTAAAACTAATAAGATTACATTCTAGTCTATATGAAAAGTACATTCATTTTGACTATCATCATATAAAAACACCTACAGAATACTTAGTAATTAAATTAACTTTAGGAATATTATTTATAGTAATTTACCATGTATTAATATCTAAGTATAAAGAAGGTTATATTTTATCTTTCTTATTAGGTTACTTTATAACTAACTTAGTATTAATAATTAACTATCATAAACGCCAACAAGAAATAAAAAAAGATTTACCTTTAGCTCTTAATTTATTAAAAGAATACTTAGATAAATATGATGATATATCTACATCTATCTTAGAAGTATCTAATGCTTTTAAAGGTGGAATAAATAAAGAATTTAAAAAAGTATATCTAGATCTTTCTAGAGGTAAAGATATAGATATATGCTTTATAGATTTCTATAAAAGAACAGAAATAAATGAAATTAAAGATATAGCAGAAAATCTTACATTATGTGAAAAAGGTTCTGGCTCTATCAAAAAAGCCTTAGAATTATCTTTAAATGAGATAAATAAACAAAATAAAGAACTAATGCTATTTGAAATAATATATAAAGGAGTATTAGTAGTAATAACTTCTATACCATTTATATTATTTGTATTCTTATTTAAGAATAAAGATAAATTAAAAGCTTTAATGGCTAGTCATGCTAGTATTACTATATTTACTATCGCATTTGCTATTTATTTGGTTATTTTAATAAGAATGGTAGGTGAGAAAAGTGAATAGCTTAAAACTATTATTTAGAAAATCTACTATTAAAGTATTTGATGATAAATTAAAATTATTAAATTTAAAAGATGAATTTGATGGAGGAGATATACTTTCATATGAATTAATAATATGTATATTAATTTATATATTCTTCCTATCAACTAGCCATCATGGTTTTCTAATCTCTACAGCTACATCTATTGTATTTATTGTATTAACTAATACTTTATTATTTAATATACCAATCAAAAAAAGAAAAATAACTTTAGAAAAAGAATACCTAAGCTTCTTAAAATATATTATGTTTATCTTACCAACTAATAGCCTATTAAATACATTTGAATCATACACTAAAACACATAACACTGAAATATCTAAACTAATATCTAAAGTGACTAAGAATGTAAATTTAGGCTCTAATATTAAAGATGAAATAATAAAACTAAAAGATGAAATACCATCAAGAGCTATATACATATCTCTATTAAAAATAATAGATTCTTATCAATTAAAAAAAGATACTATTAAAGAAATAGAAAAAGATAAAGAAACATTTGAAACAATAATAAATAATAATAAAGAGACTAAACTAATAACTAAGCTATTAACTTATTTATTATTAACAGTAGTATTATTTATAATAATAATTTTTATTTATAACACACTATAGAAAGGAAGTGAGGAAGTGAAAAATAATAAAGGTTTTGTTTTTATAGAAACAATGATAGTAACAATGGTACTTATCACTTCCTTAATTCTTATCTATTCTATGTTTATAAAAGATACTAATAAAGAAAACAGAGTAATAAAATATGATGATCCAGCAAAAGTCTATCAAGCATATTTCTTAGAAAAATACTTAATGAGTTATAACTTAAAAAGTAAAATGGACGAAATGAAAGAAAAAAACTTACTAGTAGTATCAGTATATAAAGATTATAAAGGTTTATTTGAACCAGACACTACAGACTTAGAAGGTGTAATGCAAAGTGACTTTGAAGGAGAAAGTGCTTTCTTTAAAAAAGTATGGTCTACATATAATATTAATAAAATATTTATAGTAGATGGATACGTTTCTAAAGTATCATCTAATTGTTCTAATTTAACTAAATATCCTGAACTAAAAATAATATGTTCAGATAAAAACATGATTAATTATATTAATACTTTAGATGACTATGAGGAATGTACAGATACTTTATGTAAAAAAAGAGGCAACTATTTTATTGTAGAATTCTGTGAATCTAAGAATGGTAAAGCATGCACTGCTACAGATAAACAATATTACTTTGCAAGTGTAGGCATAAAGGAGGCTAGTGATGAAAAAGCTCGTAACTACTGTGCATCATAACAAAGGCCTTACAATAATTGAGTTAATCGTATCTATTGCTCTTATTTCAATAATAATGCTATTTTTATTAAACTTGTTATCAGACTTAAAGCATGAAGACTCATACTCAGACTATGCTAAAGAAAACCAAGTTAATCGTGCTCTAATAATTAAAACAATAGAAGAAAGATTACTAGACATAGAACAAGATGATTATATAACTAATATAACTGCATCTTATAATAGTTCTAGTTCAAATAAACTAGCAAATATAAAATTTACTTTTAAAAAAGCAGGTAATATTGAACTAGAAGTAAAAGACGATATATTAAACTATATTGATCCTGACTCTAACTTATCAGAACAATATACTATAGAAAAGAAACAAGAGGAAAGTAGATTTAATTTAGAAGGAATAGAGCTAACAGTTAATAACAATACAATTAAATTAAAAGATACTCCAATATATACAGCAAATCTAAATGACACAAGTCTATGTCAAAAACTAAAGAACGTTAAATTAAACTCTAATCTAGGAGGATCATCTCTTGAAACATATAATGCTGATTCAGGAACTGGTAAAACTAATAATAATTTAGTAGCTTGTCCAAAATATCTATTCTTTGAACTTAAAATACCAATTGTAACTGATGCAGATGATATAGATCATTTAGAAGATTCTAAAGCAATAGATGACATAGTAATATCTTTTATAGGTAAAAGAATACAGTAGTAGGTGAATAATATGAATAAAACAAAAACATTATTAATAGTATTAGTAGTAA
>CAMOYX010000014.1 GCA_946630615.1 uncultured Mycoplasmatota bacterium | reverse complement strand
TCTCTTATCATAGTTTCATAATTATTCTCTGGTATAAATCTACCTACAATTAAATAATAATTATTACTCTTAATATCATATTTATCTAATAAATCTTTAATATTACGCTTAGATGCTTTTGAATCCAAGTAAGCTCCATAAGCAATAAAAGAAGAATCTCTATTATATTTTTTATATTTATCATCAATATATTCTTTTATAGCTACTGAATCACATACTACATGATCAGCATACTTTACTGAATATCTTTCACTTATTTTAAAGCATTCTTTTATCCACCAAGCCCATTTATCTCTTTTCCATTCTAATCCATCTGGATTCATAACTAAATGAGCTCCTAGTTTATGTATCTTTCTTAAGTAATAAGGCATTAAAGGTCCAATCTTACAACCTAAATTAAGTATTACAACATTCTTTAAATTATTCTTCTTAATATAATCTAAATAATAATTAAAAGATTTAATAGTAAATTTAAACATAGTAGTAAAACCACTACCAGGTATATAAAGATTAGTAGTATTAACTCCATCAATCTCTTCTTCCTTATAATCTAAATTAGAATCATTAGTTAAAGTAGGAATATAATACTTAACTTCTTTATTATTACTATTTAATACTAAGTTAGTAACAAAAGTTTCCCAACCACCATAACTATATTTATAACCTCTTGAACCTAATATAATAATATTTAACATACATCCACCTACATCCAGAAAATAATATATGAAACAAAAATAGATAAATAATAAAACATTCTAAGAATTAAATATCTTACTATTCCTATATGCATATAATTTAATACATAGTATTGTTGACTTTCCTTTAATCTCTTATACTTTTGAATCTTTTTTAAAGACTTATCTACAGATACTGATTGCATATGATTAACAGATAATCTAGTATCTACAGCAACTTTAAATTTTTTTTCCTTACACTTACTACCTAATATATTTTCTTCATAATATAAGAATGTTTCTTCATCAAAATAATCTATCTCTTTTAACATAGATAGTCTTGAAATAAAAAAGCAACCATGAACTACATCAACTTTATTAATACCATCAACATAATAATCAGCAGGATACTTAATTAATTCTTTTTGTTTTCTAGAAAAATAATTAATATTAGAGATTAACTCAGTTTTAAATGTAGGTAACTTCCATCCCTTAGATATAGTGCCATTTTCTAAGATCTTAGGCCCTAAAATAGCTATATCCTTATCATTTTTCATATCTTTAATTAATTCTTCTATAACTGAACTAGAGACCTCTATATCAGGATTAGATATAATAGCTAAATCATATTCTTCTTCATCTAAATATTTTAATCCTAAGTTATTACCAGAAGAATATCCTTTATTAGTCTTACTTTCTATTAATTTAATCTTATCACTTTCATAAGGTCTAATCTTTTGTACTGAGAGATCAGATGAAGCATTATCAACTATAACTATTTTATCCAAACATTTATAATCTTTAATACTTTCAATCATTTTAATAGTATTATCATAATCATTGTAATTTAATATAACAATTCCTGTCTTCATTAATTGCTCCTTAAAGTTAAAACTTTTTACTAATTAATTATACTAAATATGCTTAAAATAGTCTATAAATCGAAATAAATAAAAAAGAATTATAAACTATTCTTTATAATTCTTTGTCTTGTATTTATTACACTTTAAATAAGCTTTAACTTCTATACCATTATCATTACTAGCAACTAAATAACCTGTACAATTATCATCTTCTACATTTAAAGAATCAATTACCTTTTCATCTAGTAAATCATTTAAAAACACTTTCGTATCTAATGATATATTATTGTTTAAATAATATGTTTTACCTACCAAAGATAAATTACTCTCTAAGTCTTTATAAGGTTTAGATTGCTTCTTATAATAGAATCCATAGCATGTAAGTATAATAATAACAGCAAGTAAAGTAAATCCCCATAAAAGAGAAACTAACTTCATTTTAAAATAAGATGAAAAAGATTCACTTGCCATTATTAATAACCTTCAGTCTCATAGTTACTACAACTAATAAATGGATGAATTTCACTTCCATTTATTAAAACATAGCCTTCACAAGTATCTCCATTAACAATCATATCTTTCTCTGATATGAATTTTTGATTAATTAAGTCCTCACTTATAACAATATTTCCAGCTTTATCACTACCAACTTTATTAATATATTTCTTTGTAGCAGTTCTTAAAGTATTTTCTAAAGAAACATAGTTACTAGATTTAACACTAGACTTTTTTGAAGAACTTGAAACAGGATTTTCTTCTATTATTCCTCCACCTTCAAGTTGCTTATAAAAATCATTAACCATAACAACAACTACTAAAACAATAAGTAATATCATACCAGAGAAGAAAAGCATTTCTTTTAATCCCCAGCCCTTATTATTTAGCATTTTCTATTTTCCTTTCGATATCTGGTTTGATAAATGATGGACCAAATCCATAACCACTTTCTCCTTCTGAAGAATTAGCTACATATTCATAGTATTGGTAACCAAAACTTATACATTTATTATAAACTCCACCATCATAGTTAACAGTAACTTCATCTAAGCAAAACATTGGTCTTTTACCTTCTTTTGCAGAAAAGAAATCCATTACAAACATTACTAACCAAGCAACTAATACTATAGTTACTAAAGCTCCTACTATTTTTTTAATTATCTTTATCATTAAAATCACCTAATATAATTATAAACCCTTTATTTACTAATTTAAAGCACTAAAAAACTACTCATTGTTGAGTAGTTTTATATATCATGTAAGAATTAAGCTAATTCAACAGTTGCACCAGCAGCTTCTAAATCTGCTTTAATCTTTTCAGCTTCGTCTTTAGCAACGTTTTCTTTAACGTTTCCACCTTCGTCAGCGATCTTCTTAGCTTCAACTAATCCTAAACCAGTGATTTCTTTGATTAACTTAATAACAGCAATCTTAGTTGCACCAGCATCCTTTAATACAACAGTCTTAGTTGAGCTTTCTTCTTCAGCAGCACCTGCAGCTGGAGCAGCAGCAACAGCAACAGCACTTGGATCTACTCCAAATTCTTCTTTCATTGCGTCTACTAATTCTTTAACTTCTAAAATAGTCATTTCTTTTAATGAATTAATAAAATCTTCTTTTGTAATTTTAGCCATAATATAATAACTTCCTTTCTTAAACTAAATTATTTATTTTCTTCTTCTTTCTTATCAGCATATAAGTTTAATGCGATAGAAAGGTTTCTAACATGCTCCATCATACCAGCAGCAAGCATAGTAAGTAATCCTTCTCTTGAAGGTATAGTAGCATATTCGTTGATTGTAGCTTTATCAGCTACTGCGCCATTTAAGATACCAACACGGATTTCCATCTTATCGTGTTCTTTAGCAAATTCTGCTAAAGCTTTTAATGGTTCAAGTAAAGTTTCACCAAATAAAATTGCATTTGGTCCTTCCATGAATTCATCCATATTAATATCAAGATTTGTTAGGGCACGTTTAAGTAATGTGTTCTTATAAACTTTAACAACACCGTTTACTTCTCTTAATTTGTTTCTTAATTCCTTTAAGTCAGAAACAGTTAAGCCTTGATATTGGAAAACAATTACAGATTCTGCGTTCTTGATTTGTTCTTCAATAGTTTTAACTACTTCTTTCTTAGCGTTAAGAACTTTGGTACTTGCCAAAACGATTCCTCCTTCTCATGATATAGAAAAAAGTTTAGGACAGGGCCTAAACTTCTGTTAAAAGTACAAAAGTAAAGTCCCTCGGCAAGATGTTATTTTAAGGCTTAAGCCTCTTGCTGTCTTTGGTTCCTCTTTTTTCTATTAAGTATTATATATATTTAGTAATTAAATGTCAAAAGAATTTTGATCTAATTTAACACTAGGTCCCATAGTACTAGAGATGCTCATTGATTTAACGAACTTACCTTTAACAGTACTTGGTTTTAATTTTAAGATAGTATTAATAGCATATCTTAAGTTTTCTTCTAAAGCTTTTTCAGTGAATGAAGCTTTACCAATAATGCCATGAACATTACCATATGAATCAGTCTTGAATGATTCCATACCTTTGTTAATATCATTAACAGCCTTAGCTGGATCTGTAGTAACAGTACCAGTCTTAGGGTTTGGCATTAATCCCTTAGGTCCTAATACGCGACCAATCTTACCTAGAGCTGGCATCATATCTGGTGTAGCAACGATAACATCATAATCAAACCAATTTTCATTTTGGATTTTTTCGATCATGTCATCAGCACCAACGAATGTTGCTCCTGCTGCTTTAGCAGCATCAGCCATAGCACCTTTAGCTAAAACTAAAACACGTTTAGTTTTACCAGTACCATTAGGTAATACAAGAGAACCTCTTAATTGTTGATCAGCTTTCTTAGGGTCTACGTTTAATTTGATAACAAAATCAATTGTTGAATCAAATTTAGTTGTAGTAGTCTTTTTAACTAATTCTACAGCTTCACTTACGCTATATAACTTAGTAGAATCTACTAAATTTTTAGCTTCCACATATTTGCGACCTGCTTTTCTCATTTCTTTTTCCCTCCTAACTGTGGTTTATTAGCGGACTATTTATTGTTAAATAATTATTAAAATTATTTTTCTACGTTTTCTTCTTTAGCTTTTTCTGTAACTACTTCTACAGATGAAGTATCAACTGACTTAGCTTGTTCTTCTTCTAATTCAGTTAATTCAGCTTCTCTTTTTGCTTTTAGAGCTTCTTCTTTACTTGCTTCCTTAGCTTGTTCTTGTAATTCAGCATCATTTAAGCCCTTAACAGCAATACCCATATTTCTAGCAGTACCTTCAATTTCTTTCATTGCAGCTTCGATAGTATTTGCATTTAAGTCTGGTAACTTTGTTTCAGCTACTTGTCTTAGTTGTTCTTTAGTAATAGTAGCAACTACTTCGTTAGCTCCTTTGCTAGATGCTTTTTGTAAATTAGCAACTTTCTTTAATAAGAAAGATGTTGGTGGAGTTTTAACTTTAAAATCAAATGATCTATCATCGAAAACTCTAATTACAACAGTAACCTTATCACCATTCATGTCTTTAGTAGCATCATTGAATTGTTTACAGAAATCTTGGATGTTAATTCCTGCAGGTCCTAAAGCAGTACCTACTGGAGGTGCTGGATTAGCTTTACCAGCAAAAATTTGTAATGTAATTGTTCTTGTGACTTCTTTCTTTGCCATGAAAATCCACTCCTTTCTTTGGAATAAAAATTTTCTTATGTGGTACAGGGCAAGTCCGCACTTTTCCCTCCCACAAATTGCACTCATAACAAATGCGTCTATATATTAACAAAAAAAATACCTTTTATCAAGGTATTTCGTTAAATTAAAGAGCAAAAATAAACTAATAATAAATCTAAACATAAATGTGTGAATAACAAGTTTAAAGATATAGGATTTTCCCTCTTCTTTAGATTTAAAAATAATAATATTAAAGAAACAATATAAATAGCTATAAGTACTATTGTAAGTAATACACTTCCACCTGAAACATATAATTCTGATTCTTTTAATATAAATATATAATAAATATTTTCTAATACATCTTTAATTAAAAAGCTACTTACAATTAGTATTACTTTACTAGCTATATAAAATAAACCAGTCTTAGTAGATTGATATTTAGAAGCTAATCTATAAGTACCTAGAAATGGTATTAAAGCCAAGTATCCAGATAAATCAAGTTTAGTAAACATTACATATCTTAATGCAAGTATTAAAAAGAATATTAAAATAAGTGCATAAACCATCATATAACACCGTCCTTCATAAACTAATTATAGCATAAAAAAAGACTAAAAATATATTTAGTCTTATTAAGATAATTTAGATACTTGGTTAGGTTCAACTTCAACTGGAGTTTCTTGACCGAATAAGTCAATTGAAACAGTAATCTTGTTATTTTCTTCATCGATAGAAGAAATATTACCTTCCATGCCTTTGAATGGTCCTTCAATAACTCTAACTTTATCATTTAATTCTAGAGCACCAGCACTTTCAGTAGTAGTCATTCCCATAAGTCCTAATACTTTTTCTATTTCAGCTTCAGTAACTGGAGTTGGTTTAGCACCTTTACCAGATGAACCAATAAATCCTGTAACACCAGGAGTGTTTCTAACTGCATACCAAGCTTCATCACTCATGATCATTTCAACAAGTACATAACCTGGGAACATCTTTTTCTTCTTTTCTTTCTTTTCACCATTCTTGATTTCTACTTCAGTAGTTTCAGGAATAATTACTCTGAAGATATGATCTTGTAAATTCATAGATTCAGTTCTCATCATTAATCTATCTTTTACAGATTCTTCATGTCCTACATATGTATTAACAACATACCATAATTTATCTACTTCTGGATTCATATTAGATAACCCCCTTTATTGCTGATAAAGCCATTAATAATAATGTGAATAGTAATGCTAAGAATACTACTACAAAAATAGTAACTAAAGTATACTTAACTACATCACCCTTAGTTGGCCATACAACATTCTTCATTTCTTTTACTACACCTTTTAGGTATGATTCTTTTTTTACTTTTTCTTTCTTTGCTTTTTTCTTTTCAAGTTTTAATTGTTTCTTTTCTAACTTCTTTGCTTCTTTTTCAGCCTTAGTTAGCTTTTTTTCTTTTTTTGCCATAATTCACCTCATATTTATGCCAATTAAAAAAACACTTTTAATCGTGTTTCGTTAAATGTATATTAACACGACATATTTAAATATTCAAGAAAAAAGAAGTAATATTTATTACTTCTCTATTCTTCCACTGATTCTATAGTATTTAATTCAATTCCAAAGTTATCTACTTTAAATACATCATTTTCTTTAACTAAGTTAAATTTAAATTCATTTTTATTTTCACATACATCTTCTTCATTGCATGTTTTATTAATAATAGTAGATTCTATAGCTGCATCAGTTGCTTTATTAATCTTAAGTTCTAGTTTATCAAAACCTGTCCATGAAATAGCACTATTATCACTTATACCATTAAATATATCCTTTGAAGCTACATAAATTCTACCACTGATACCAGAGTTAGCTTTTAAAACTGCTTCATTTAACTTATCATTATAATATTTAAAAGCAAAAGAGCTTAAAATACTATTTAAGTTATTAACAAAATCTTCAGTTAAAACAATCTTATCATTATCAGCATTGTTAAAACCTTCAGCAACTTCACTTGCATTATAATATTTAACATTTCTAATTAATCTTGATAAAGCATCATGTTTTTCTATTACTAATTCTCTTAGTTCTGCTTCACTCATAGTAGTTTCATTAACTAACTTTTTCTCTTCTTCCTTAGTATTAACAGTTTCTTTATTTGTATAATCTATTACTTTATTTTCAGAAACTTTCTTAAAATTTAAAATAGACACTACTACTAATACTAGTAATATAATAGCTACTACCCATAAAGTAGTATTAATCATTCTTTGTTTTTTCATACTCCAACTCCTTAAGAATATCCTTAATCTTTAATTTAATTCTTTCCCTTGCATTATCTATTTGTTTAGGTGTTTTATTAAGTCTTTTAGCAACTTCTTGGTAAGTTAACCCATCTTTCATAAGCCTAAACACTTCATATTCATTATAAGACAATTTCATCTTTAATTCACTTATTAATTCATCTACTTTTTCTTTTTCTGTATACTTTGTTAAAGGATCATTATTATAACTACCTATATATGACTCAAATGTCGTTACATCTTCATCATCATCAGTATAACCATAATCTAAAGATAATGTCTTCTTTCCCTTTTTTCCTTTAGATTCACATTTCTTTAAATAATTAATAATTCTTCCTTCAACACACATTGAAATAAATGTTTTTAAAGAAGCATCTTTATCTATGTCATATCTATTCATTGCTTCAGCAAAACCAATACTTGCTTCGCTTTCTAATTCACTTATATCTATTCCTAGTTTATAAGCAATTCTACTATACTTCTTTATAAGAAAACCTATATGAGTTTTATATCTTTTATATAAATCTTCTCTTGCATCTTCATTAGATTCACAAACCATGCTAAATAGTTCATTATCATCTAACTTAGCATATCTCATATTAAACCACTCATTTTAAAAAGTAGTATACCAGCAGCAACAGAAGCATTAAGACTATTAACTTCACCATTCATTGGAATAGCTACAATAAAATCAGATTTTTCTTTTAATAGTCTTTGTACTCCATTACCTTCATTACCTATAATTAATACTTTCTTACCAGAAAAATCTAGCGTTCTTGCATCTTCTCCATCCATTGCAGATGCATAAACAAAGAAATTATTATCTTGTAATGTTTTAATAGTGTTAGCTAAATTAACTACTTTAATAATCTTTACATTAGATGTAGTACCAACACTTGTTTTCATAACTGTGTCATTAACATTTATACCTCTATCTTTTGGAATAATTATTGATTTAACACCAGCTGCTTCAGCACTACGTATAATTGCTCCAAAGTTATGTGGATCTTCAATATGATCTAGAATTACCACAAATTCTTCATCTAAAGCTTCAGATAACTCATGATATTTGTATTCGTCTCTTTCAAATGCAATACCTTGGTTATTTCCAGGTGCCATCTTATCTATTTTGTTTGAATCTACTAAAACATAATTAATTTTATTTAATCTTAAATAATCAAATAATTCTTTATCTTTTCTTGTTTTAGAAATATAAACTTTTCTAATTGTTTTAGGATCAGTCATCATTAAAACATTCTTACCATAACTAAGCATTAATATTCCCCTTTCAAAATTGACTATATCTTAATTTAATCTTTATTATTTTTCAATTCTTTTTGTGCATCTTCTGCATTTATTGCTATACCAATGATAATTATATATGAAATTATGTAAAGCCAAATCATTAATACCACAAAGTTAGCTAACCCACCATACACTACATTTACTGAAGCTTGATGATTAATAAATAAAGAATAAATATAAGTAGAAATAATTAAACCAAATGTAGTAAATAAACTACCCTTAGTAATCGACTTAGATGATACCTTACCATCAGGTGCCATTGTATAAGTGAGTTTAATAATAAAGTACATTATAATCCAAGAAATTGGACCCCTACTTAACTTAAGGATAGTTACTATTACATCTACTATTCTATCTAATACGCTATTAAATCTAATTAAATTAACTAAGTCTATTAGTTTATTTGAGAATACTGGTACTAACATACCAAATACTACTACAAGTAATAATAAAATTATCATAACAATAGCTTTTGTCTTACGATGTAAAAAAGAAGTAGTCTTAATTCCATATAACTCATTAGATGTAACTATAATAGATGAAGCACTATTACTAGATACATATAAAGCAACTATAAGAATTAATACATTTTCAAAAGATAATCTAAACTCAGTAATAATAGGAGTTAACATACTAGCCACTTGTTCATTAAATAAATTAGAAATAATATCATTTATATTAATCATAGATATATTAAATAAAGAAGATAGACATGCTGTTAAAGTAACAGTTGGTACTATTCCTAAAAGCAAAAAGAAAGCTAGTTGACCTGGTAAAACTAACATATCTTTTCTTTGTAATATACGTATTATTCTACCTATAATTCTCTTAGCTTTCTTTATCATTAATCATTTTCCTTTAATTCTTCTTTTTGCTTTTGAATGTCTTCTACACATTCATTCATAGCATCTTCTATAGTCTTTAAGTTATCTTTAATAACTGTATAACTTATACATGCACCATGTTCATAAGGTAACTTCTTAAAGTCTTTAGCTAACTTATGAATATAATTTGTTATTTGTTTTTGATTTAAACCAACTAGGTATACTACAAATTCATTACCATTAGTTCTTACAATATCAGAGTTATCTGGTTGAGTTCTAATTAAGATATTTGCAGCTTCCTTAATTTGTCTATCTCCTTCTTCATAACCCTTAGTATCATTGATATGTTGAATTCTATTTAAATCAATTAATACTAATGCTTGAGGGAATATTGTATTTTTATTCCAAATATCAATATTCTCAGTTAAGTAATTTCTATTCTTTAATAAAGTCATTTGGTCTATATACTTTAATTTATCTTCTTTCTTAATCTTCTTTTGAAGTCTTACTCTCTTACTACCTCTCCATAAGAATAAAGATACTAATAATAATAGTATAATTAAGTATACAGAATATTGAGCAATAGAGCCTATTACAGTACTTTCACTAGCTATTTTATTAGCAGATGTAAATCCATCATAAACTAATTGATTATTATCTAAGTAATTAAAATATTTAGTTAATAACTTAGTTAATGTATCATTAGATTTTAAACTTCTTATTTGATATTCACTAGAAAGTGGCATTTCAAATACTTTAGTATATTTCTTTAATAATGAAGATTCATTAAACTTAGCATAATTAGCATCAATACATATTATTGAATCATCTAACTTAGTAACTTCACTTATTTTATTTTCTTCATAAGTCTTAATAGTTACACCTTCAAATGTTTTTAAATAACCATGTATTGGAGAATTATCTTGTACATATATAGTCTTACCTTTTAATGAACTAATAGAGTTCATTGGCATAGCTTTATCACTTCTCATATATATAGCTATTCTCTCTTTAATATTAGTTTTAATAGCAGCTCCATTAGTAACATTATTAGAATAATCAAAATATAAATCTATTTTATTACTATTAATATCTTTAATTAAATTAGATTCTCTACTAAATGATTTATATTCAAAATCAATTGATGAGAATAAAGAGAACTTCTTAATATATAAAGCAAGTATTCCTCCAAAGTCTCCTGATGCATAACTTTCATATGGAAGTCTTTTAACAATACCATAAGTTAAATCAGATTTTAATAAATCAGACATATCACTATCTTTAATACCTAAAGCCTTCTTAAATATTGATAACTCATACTTAGCTATATCTTTATCTATATCTTTTTTATAAGCATTTAAATCCTTAACTAAGATATTATAGAAAGTATTGTTATCTACACTACTTGCTAAATAATAGTAACGTCTCATATCACTTATATGATAATTAATATAATAATTATTAGTTAATATTTCACTTATATTTTCCATTCTAGGTAAAATAATATAATTAACTTCATCTTTAGCTAAAGCTTCAAATAATTCATTATAATCTTGATAACTAATATATTTATTAGTTTCATCAGAAATATACTCTATAGCATAACTTTGATTAATAGTTAAAGAGCCTATTGTATAACCAGATATATCTCTAATATCTCCAAATATATCTTCATTCTTTGATACTAATACATAATGATCTTCGTATACACTAGTAGAGTTCTTAGGTAAAGAGTTAGCTACTCCTAAACCTACTGAACTAATTTGTTCATTACTCTTAATACTAATCTTATTAAGTGAAATACTATGTCTATCCTTAACACTATTTAAATAATCATAGAATACACCTTCACCATTTAAACCAAATATAGGTGAATCATTAATTACCTCTACACTAACTACTTTACCACCATTATCGGTTAACCATTTATTCTCATTACCATTAAGTCTAGATTCATCTTTAGAATAGAAATAGAAAAACACTCCAGCACCAATAATAATAACTAAAGCAAATATAATTTTCTTAATATTTATCATATATACTCCTTAAAGTCTTAACTATTAATTGATTGCCATACTAATGATTGTTGATTAATATTCTTAGCACCCATTAATAGGAATCCTGTTACTTCCTCACTAGAATCTTTAGAAATAGTTACATGAACATCATAGTAATTAGTAATATTCTCATCTAATCCCAATACCATTTCATTCATTTTACCCTTAGCATTATCAATATTACCATCATTGTTATAAGTAACTTTAATATATAAAATCTTACCTTGGCATCTAGTAGTAACATTTGCTACAGTACCATCTTCCTTAATCTTATTTTGAATAGATTCTAATGTTTCATTAGATATTGCATGTTTATCTAATCCTTCTAATCTATCTCCATAAGATGATGAAGAACCACCAAAGAAGAATGTTGTAGTTATATAACATACAACTATTAAACAAATAATTAGTATTGTTGCTAATACACACATTACTCTATTTGTTTTCCAAAACATAGCTAGTTTCTTTAAGAATTTTTTCATAGTCCACCTCATTTATTAACATATCAATTATAACATTAAATATATTTTATTTTAAAGTCATAAAGAATGTTTCCTTCCTAAGCAAGTTAATAAAAATTCTAACATATTTTTAATAATAAATAAAATAAAGCATGATTTATATCATGCTTTATATTTCACCTAAATCTTTAAATATACTTCTTGCTTGTTCCTCATCCCATATAGTAATACCAAGTTCCATTGCCTTAGTATACTTACTTCCAGCATTCCTTCCTACTATTACTACATCAGTCTTTTTAGACACTGATGAAGATGTAGAACCTCCATATTTTTCTATTAAACTTTCTATTTCGTCACGAGAAGCAAAGTCTAATGTACCTGTTACTACAAACTTCTTGCCTGTAATTAGTTCATTGTTAATCTCTTCTTCTCCCTTATATTCCATATTAATACCTAATTCTTTTAAAGTATTAATTAATTCTATGTTGTTACTATCATTAAAGAAGCTATAGATATTATTAGCTAAAGTAGCTCCTATATCTTTAATATTAGTTAACTCTTCTACTGATAACTCCATTAATCTATCAATAGTTTTAAATTTCTTAGATAAAGCTAAAGCTGTCTTATCACCAATACCAGTAATACCTAAACCAGATAATAATCTTTCTAAACTATTAAGCTTAGAATCATCTATAGAGTCTAATAATTGATTAACTGATTTATTACCGTATCCCTCTAGTTCTACTAAATCTTCCCTATGATTATATAAATTATAAATATCAGGAATACTTCTTATAAATCCTAAGTTAAAGAAATCTTCTATAACACTATCACCTAAACCTAGAATGTTCATAGCTCCTTTAGATGCAAAGTGAATTAAACTATTAATCATACGTGATGGACATTTCTCATTAGGGCATCTGTGATCAGTTTTATCTTCATCTTTTACTAAAGGTGTATTACAAATTGGACAGTTAGTAATCATAACAAAGTCTTTTTCATTCCCAGTTCTTCTTTCTAGTTTAACTTCTCCAACTTCAGGAATTACATCCCCTGCTTTATGAATACTAATAGTGTCTCCTATCTTTAATCCTTTTTCATAAATATACTCTGCATTATGTAAAGTTGCTCTTCTAATTGTTGAACCAGATACTATAACAGGTGATAACACAGCATTAGGAGTAATTCTTCCAGTTCTTCCTACAGTAAATATAATATCTTCTAATTTAGTTAATACTTCAGTTGCAGGAAACTTATAAGCTATTGCCCAACGAGGAAACTTAGAAGTAAAACCTAATTTCTTTTGCATTTCTAAATCATTTACTTTAACAACTACTCCATCAATGTCATATGGTAGTTCATCTCTTTTTTCACCCATCTCATGAATAAAGTCCATTATTCCATTAATGTCTTTAACTAATCTATTATTAGGATTTGTTTTAAATCCTAATTTCTTCATATATTCTAAAGCTTCATAATGAGTTTTAATTCCATAGTCTAAAGGATTTGGTAAATGATAGATAAATGTATCCAAATTACGTTTAGCAGCTACTTTAGAATCTAATTGTCTAATAGATCCTGCAGCAGCATTACGACAGTTTTGTAATTTTGGTAATCCTTCTTTTTCTCTTTCAAAGTTTAACTTAGCAAGAGTTTCTTTTCCCATATATATTTCTCCACGTACTTCAATACTAACATTATCCTTTATGATCATAGGTACTGTTTTTATTGTACGTACATTATGAGTAATATCTTCTCCTTCTACACCATTACCTCTAGTAGCACCAGATATAAACTTACCATTTTCATATCTTAAAGATACTGATAAACCATCTATCTTTAATTCACATACATACTCTGGATTAAAGCCAGACTTTCTAATTCTTTCATCAAAATCTCTTATTTCATCTTCGTTAAATACATCAGGTAGTGATAGCATTGGTATTTTATGTGTTATTTTAGAAAACTTATCAATTACCATTCCACCTACCCTTTTAGTAGGAGAATTAGCATCATCATACTCTGGATACTTAGCTTCTAAGTTTTCTAATTCCCTTAAATAAGCATCAAACTCTTGGTCTGTAATAGTTGGATTATCTAATACATAATAGTTATAATTAGCTTCATTTAATATGTTTCTTAATTCATCTACTCTAGATTTTATATTATCCATATACTACCTCCATAAGTTTTCAGGGTATTCCTTATTCTTTTTTAATTCCTCTATATTATTCTTAACATCTTCTAAATCACTTCTATAAGTCATACCAATCCACTTAGAATTAGCTCTTACTGATTTTAAAGTAATATCTTTAGTCTCTAAATATTTGTTAACACACTCAGGTAGTAACGATTCATGACTCATAATATATTCATAACTATTCTTAAAGAAATCACTAAAGTATTCTTCTAAATATTTAAATATAGAAGGATTAAAAGCAAACATATTAACAGATACTAAAGTATCACTTTCTATTTCAAAAGAATTATCTCCTGATAAAGGATGAGCTATTATTTTATCAGTATATTCAATTTCAGATTCGATTAATTTAATAATATTATCGTCACCTTCAATTGTAGCTACAGCTCTTTTAACTGTCTCTTTTTTATTTATAGTTTCTTTATATTTAAATGTTATTAAAGCATTACTACTATTATCATTTTCCATAAAAGAAATTGCATTCTTATATGAATTATATCCATAAAAATCATCAGCATTAATAGTTAAGAATGGAGAATCAATATACTTTTTAGTAGCAAGTAAAGCTTGTACAGTTCCCCAAGGTTTAACTCTGTCTGGATACTTATTAGTAGTTGGAATATCTTCTATATCTTGAATTGCATAGCATACTTCTATCTTACTTTCTATTCTCTTACCAATAGTATTTTTAAAATCTTCATAAATAGACTTATTAACAACAAATACTACCTTTTTAAAACCAGCTTTAATAGCATCATATATAGAATAATCTATTAAAAAGTTTCCATCTTTATCTATAGGTGTCATTTGTTTTAATCCACCAAATCTAGAACCTATACCAGCAGCAAATATAACTAAAGTATAATTTTTCATATTATCACAACTTTCTTAAATTCTTATGATTCTTTAATAATTTTCTAATACCAAATCTCTTATGGAATGCAATAGTAATAATATCATCTTCAATACCTACTACCATACCTACTCCATACATAGTGTGGCTAACTCTATCTCCAACTTTATAATCTACTTCACTATCACTATTATACATTGAACTAGTATTTATTTTATGACTAAATTCCATTGGTTTTATTTCTTCTTTTTCAAGTAAATCATCAGGTATTTCAGAGATAAATCTTGATGGGTCAGTTATTTGTCTTTGACCATACATCATTCTTTGTTTAGCATTTAATAGATATAACTTCTTTTTAGCTCTAGTAATACCTACATAACATAAACGTCTTTCTTCTTCTATTCCACCTTCTTCATTAAATGAATTTGAATGTGGGAATATTCCTTCTTCCATACCTACCATAAATACTATAGGAAACTCTAATCCCTTAGCACTATGAAGTGTCATAAGTGTTACAACATTACCATCATCTTCATGTTCACTCATATCAGCTATTAAAGAAATATTTTCTAAGAAGTCTCTTAAGTCTACACTTCCTGTTTCATCTTCAAAGTTCTTAGCAATAGATTTAAATTCCATTAAGTTCTCTATCTTAGATTGAGATTCTAAAGTATTCTCTGCTTCTAGAGCACTCTTTAGTCCAGACTTATTAATAACATCTTCTACAAACTCAGTTAAGCTCATATCTATCATGTCATTAGATAATTCTTCTATTACTTTCTTAAATTCTAATTCTTTAGAAGTTTCTAAAGCTTCATATAAACTAGTACCATTAAATAAAGCTCTTTGTTCTAACTTTTCTATTGAAGTAGTACCAATACCTCTTTTAGGAGAGTTAATAACTCTTCTTAAACTTATATCATCTTTATAGTTTTGAACTAATCTTAAATAAGATATTAAATCTTTAATTTCAGCTCTTTTATAGAAGTAATATGAACCAATTACTTTATATGGAATATTTTCTTTTAAGAATCCTTCTTCTAATACACGTGATTGAGCATTAGTTCTATAAAATATAGCCATATCTTTATTTTCATAACCTTCGTTATAAAGTTTCTTTACTTCATCTAATACTTTCTTAATTTCATCTTTTTCATCAAATGCTCTTATGTATTTAGTTTTAACACCTTCACCATTATGACTTCTAAGATTCTTTTCTTTTCTATCAGTATTGTTCTTAATTACAGCATTTGCAGCATCAAGTATCATCTTAGTAGAACGATAGTTATCTTCTAAAGGTATAACTTTAGCATTCTTATAATCACTCTCAAAGTTAAGAATATTTTTGTAGTTAGCACCTCTAAATTGATAAATAGATTGATCAGGATCTCCTACTACAAAAATATTTTTACTTCTACTAGCTAACAATTTAACTAACTTGTATTGTACTTCGTTAGTGTCCTGATACTCATCTATTAATATATATTTATAATGCTTTTGATATTTTTCTAATAAGTCCGGTCTAGTTTCAAATAACTTAACAGGTAAACATAATAAATCATCAAAGTCTACTGTATCATTTTGTTTAAGTATCTTTATGTATTCTTCATATACTTCTATAGCTATCTCTTCATTAGAGCTATTCATAAACTTCTTTGCTTCTTCTAAAGATAACATTTCATTTTTTATAAAAGATATTCTAGATGCCACAAAGTATGGATTAACTTCCTTAGGATCATATCCTTTATCTTTAATAATCTTTTTAATAAGCATTCTTTGATCATCCGAATCAAGTATTACAAAGTTTTTAGATAAGCCTAAAGCTTCTATATTCTCTTTTAATACTCTTACTCCAAATGAATGGAAAGTACCTACAAATGCTTCATTAAAAGGATCTACTTTTAATAGTCTTTCTTTCATTTCCTTAGCAGCTTTATTAGTAAATGTAATAGCAAGTATTTGGTAAGAAGGTATTCCTTCGCTAGAAAGATAAGCTATACGAGTAGTAAGTACCTTTGTCTTACCAGAACCTGCACCAGCAATTACTAAACATGGTCCATCCATGTGTATAACAGCTTCTCTTTGTAATTCATTTAATCCATCTAAATCAATCATGTTGCACCTCACTTTGGTTATTATAACTAATATATATTATTAATAAAAGGCTTGAAAAACAAAAAAGAACAGTTATTCAACTGTTTCTTTCATCTTCTTTTCTAAAGCCTTAGATAATTCATCTAAACTCTTATTAAATTTATCTCTTTCTTCATCAGTGTATCCTTCAAAGAACACTTTATCAATTTGATCATGATTAAATAAACATACTTGTTTACTAGATAAATAACCTTCAGGATAAATACATCCATTGTAATCATAAATCTTCTTAGGATTAGAGTCTTCAATAGATAAATATCCAGTTATCATAACTCTTTTAGTGCCGCCTTTTAACATACATACACTACCGATTGGTAAAAATTTTTCTTTCATAGTATCACTCTTTTCTATTTCATTATAACAAATTATTTATTTTTTTAATATCTTCTAT
>CAMOYX010000013.1 GCA_946630615.1 uncultured Mycoplasmatota bacterium | reverse complement strand
AAATAATTATTGAATTATTAACACTAATTTGCTAATATATATGCGTGCAACAAATATATTGTAACCTGGTCAGAATCGGAAGATAGCAGCCACATCAATCCCTATTTGTGTGCACATTTTTTTTGGAGATTTTTATGGAAGAATATTTTAAATTAACAATTGAGGAATCAAAATTATCATTATTAACAGATGATGTTCCAGTTGGAGCAATTATAGTTTCAAATAATAAAATAATTGCAAAAGGCCACAATACAAGAGAACAAGATCAATCAATACTTGGTCATGCTGAAATTAATGCAATTATGAATGCATCTAAATACCTAAATAATTGGAATTTATCCGAGTGTGATATGTATGTATCACTAAAACCTTGTTCTATGTGTGAGTCTATTATTAAAGAATCTCGAATTAAAAATGTGTACTATTTACTTGATAAATTAGATTATAAAAAAGAATATGATAAATTAAATATTAATAATGTTAATAACTTGCCTTTATTAGAGAAATATTATCATAGTATTTTATCTTCATTTTTCAAATCAAAAAGGTAAAATTAACTCGTATAATGTGCTATAATATCAATGATTTTAATCTTAAGGAGGTCCTATGAACTACAAAGTACTATACAGAAAATATAGACCTGATAGCTTTAAAAATATAGTTGGTCAAGAATATACAATTAAAATGCTTCAAAATGCAGTTATTAACGATAGAATTTCACATGCTTATCTATTTACTGGACCAAGAGGAACAGGTAAAACCTCTTCTGCAAAAGTATTTGCTAAAACAGTTAATTGCGAGAATCCCGTTGATGGAGAAGCATGTGGTAAGTGCCAAAGCTGTTTAAACTTCCATAACAGCCCAGATATTATAGAAATAGATGCAGCATCCAATAACGGTGTTGATAACATAAGAGAATTAATTGATAACGTTAAAGTAGCTCCTTCTATGAGTAAATATAAAATATATATTATAGATGAAGTTCATATGTTAAGTACTTCAGCTTTTAATGCTTTATTACTTACATTAGAAGAACCTCCTAAACATGCTATATTTATTCTAGCTACAACAAACGTTGAACAAGTTCCTATTACTATTATTTCTAGATGCCAAAGATTTAGTTTTCAAAAGATATCTATGGAAAATCTAGAAAAACAAATTAAATATGTATGTGATGAAGAGAATATTAAGATAACAGATGATGCTGTTACAGAAATATCTTATTTATCTGAAGGTGGATTAAGAGATGCTTTAAGTCTTTTAGACCAATTATCAGCAACAGGTGATGAAATAACTATTGATAGCATCTTATCTAACTACGGATCAATTTCTACTAAGTTCATTAAAGATCTTATGGAAATGGTAGGTACAAAAGATACTGAAGGTATTATTAACTCTCTAGATTCTCTAGAAAACAGTAATACAGATTATAAAGTCTTTATTAAAAAAGTAATTAAAGAGTTATCAAGAATTGCTGTTAATATTAAAATTGGAGCTTATCAAGGAAAATTATCTTATAAACAAGTTAAAAAGATAGTATTTGATTTTAATGAACTTATGAACAAAATTAATATAAATGTTAACCCATATGTTCTTATTAAATTAATACTTTTAGATAACTACGATGATAATAAAGAAGTTACTCTTATAAAAGAACCAGTAAAAGTGGTTAAAGAAGAAAAAATAGTTAAAGAGGAACCTAAAAAGATAATAAAAGAAGAACCAATTGTTGATAAGAAGGAAGAAATAAAAGAAGAAGTTAAAACTAAAAAAGTATTATCTAGTACTAAGAGTAGTTCTATAGAAGAACTAAAAAGAGTAAGAGTTAATAACTGCTTTGTTAAAGCTTCTAAAGAAAGTAAAAGGAAACTTACTAACACTTGGGATAAACTAGCTATGAATGATTCTATATCTAAAGATATATTATCTTTAATTCTAGATTCCAAGGTAGAACTAGCATCTGATGAATATATAGTTCTATCATGTGCAATTGAAGCTCAATCATCACTTATAAATTCAAAATTAGATGATATAACATATGCTCTAAAAGATATATTAAATAATGAATATAAGTTTATTGCATTAACTAATGATGAATGGAAATCATTTGCAAATGACTTTATAAAAAAGAAAAAGAATAATGAAATCTATGAATATATAGATGAAAAAACAATAAAAAAAGAAGATAACACAGAAAGAAATACTGAAGAAGAAGTAGATCTTGAGACAAATATATTTGAACGTGATAAAATAGAAATCGTTTAAGGAGTGATAAATAATGAATATGCAAGCTATGCTACAACAAGCAAGAAGAATGCAAAAAGACATAGAAACTAAGAAAAGTGAAATAGAAAAAGAAACATTTGAAGGAACTTATGAATTTGTAACAGTTACTTTAAATGGTAAAAAAGAAATGGTTAAATGTAAGATCAATAAAGAATCTTTAGCTAAAGAAGATATTGAAATGTTAGAAGATTTTATCTTACTTGCAGTTAAAGATGCTCTATCAAAAGTAGATAAAGAATATAACGCAAAGATGGGTCAATACGCTAGTGCTCTAAATGGTCTAATCTAATATGTTTACCTATCCAGAATCCTTTAAAGATTTAATAGAATTTTATAAAAAATTACCAGGAGTAGGTGAAAAAACAGCTGAAAGAATGGCTCTAGCCACTCTTAAATTAACAGACGATGATATTAGCTTTGCTGCTAATTCACTAATTAAAGCAAAAGAAAAACTACACCCATGTAAGATATGTGGTAACTTAACAGATGAAGATACCTGTCAAATCTGTTCTAATGAACTAAGAGATAAAAATGTTATATGTGTTGTAGAAGACTTTAAAAGTATATTTGCAATGGAAAAATCTGGTACATATAAAGGTGTATATCATGTATTAAATGGACTTATATCTCCAATAGATGATATATCTATTGAAGATATAGGTTTAGATAAACTATCTAGAAGAGTAAAAGAATTAGATAAACCTGAACTAATAATAGCTTTAAAAAGCTCTTTAGAAGGAGAAACAACAACTTTATATATAAAAAAAATATTTGAAGGAAAAAATGTATTAGTTTCACGACTTTCATATGGTATACCTATGGGAGCAGAAATAGATTACCTAGATATGGTTACTTTAGATAAAGCCTTAAAAGATCGTAAAAAAATCTCAGACTAGGAGGCAAACATGCAAGATAACCAAGTACTTAATTATTTAGAAAAAAGATACCATGAGAACAAGCTTCCTCATGCTTTTTTGCTTGAAACAAATAATATTGATAAGTGCCTAAATATGGTAAAAGAATTCTTAAAAATAATAAACTATACAGATAATGAAGAAGAAAACTCTAAACTATCTAAATTAATAGATAACGAAGAAATACCATCACTTAAAATAATAAAGCAAGAAAATAACATGATAAAAATAGAAGAAGTAAATGATTTAAAAGAATCATTCATGACTATGCCTGTATTTACTAAATATAATATGTATATATTTACTAATGCAGAATGCCTAAATAATAAAAGTGCAAATGCAATGTTAAAATTCCTTGAAGAACCAGAAGAAAATATAATAGGTTTCTTTATAACTAATAATAAAGAAAACATGATAGATACTATTAAAAGTAGATGTGAAATATTACTTGATTACTATAAAGAAGATAAAGTTAATATTCCAAGTACTTGGATTAAAATTGCAATTAACTATATAAAAGAAATAAACATGAATGAAGACATGGCTCTTTTATATAATAAAGATGTTTTAAGCCCAATAATTAATAATGAAAGAGAAAACTTACTATATTTATTTAAATCTCTAATGTATATATATAATGAAATACTTGAAATATCTATTAAGAATATAGAATTACCTGAAGACCTTAAAGAACTATCTTTCTTATTAGATAAGGACTATAATACTTTACTTAAAGAAACCAAGTATCTATCTAATATATTAGATATACTAAACTACAATGTTAATATAAACATGTTACTAGATAGATACATATTAGAAAGAAGGGACTAATATGAATATTTATAACGTAACATTTAAAGATAACGCTAAAACTTATTACTTTGACGGAGGACTTCTTAAATTAAAAGAAAACGATAAAGTAATAGTAGATACTGAAAGAGGACAAGAATTAGCTAAAATAGCTAGTAAATATAAAGGAAAACCAGTTACAAGAGATATTAAAAAGATAATAAAGATAGCTACAGAAGAAGACTATAATACATACTTAGAAAATGCTAAAGATGCTAAAGAAGCTCTAAAAAAAGCCATTAAATATGCTAATGAATTAAAACTAGATATGAAATTTGTAGATGCTTCTTATTCATTTGATAGAAAAGTTTTATTATTTTCTTTCTATGCAAATGATCGTGTAGACTTTAGAGAACTAGCAAAGAAACTAGCGAATATTTATCATACTAGAATAGATCTAAGACAAATTGGAGTAAGAGATAAAGCTCAATTAGTAGGTGGAATAGGTGTATGTGGAAGAAAACTTTGCTGTGCATCTACTCTAGGTAACTTATGTCCAGTAAGTATTAATATGGCTAAAAATCAAAACATTGCTCTAAACCCTTCTAAAATAAATGGAGCATGTGGTAGATTAATGTGCTGTCTAGCCTATGAAAATGATATATATGAATCATGTTCATATGGAATGCCAGAAGTAGGTCAAACAGTAAAGACTAAAAAAGGCCAAGGTAAAGTAATAAGTGTAGATATATTAAATAGAAAATATAAAGCTCTAGTTAATGAAGAACTAGTAGAAGTAGTATTAGATGAAAAGTAATCTAAACTATCTATTTGACTATCCAAATCTAAAGGTATATCAAGATGATGACTCTTTTAAGTTTTCTCTTGATTCAATACTTTTAGCAGAGTTTGCCAAAATAAAACCTAAAGATAATAAAATAATAGATCTATGCACAGGAAACGCTGTAATACCTATAATATTAAATTATAAATATAATAAAGAAATAACAGGTGTAGAATACCAAGAATTTATATATAATATGGCAGTTAACTCAGTTAAATATAACAACTTAGATAATAAAATTAAAATTATAAATGATGATGTTCATAACTTAACAAACTACATAGAAAAACACTCAGTAGATGTTATAACATCAAACCCACCATATTTTAAAGTAAATGAAACATCTAGAACTAATCTAAGTGAAACTAAATGTATAGCAAGACACGAAGTAAAACTAAATTTAGAAGACTTAATGAAAATAGTAAGTGACTTACTAAAAAATAAAGGTAGATTCTACTTAGTACATATACCAGAAAGAATAGATGAAATAATTATTAAAGCTAAAGAAAACAAATTAGCCTTAAAAAGACTACAATTTATCTATTCTGACTTTAATAAAAAACCAGTCATGGCACTAATGGAATTCTATAAAGAAGGTTCATTTGGAGTAAAAGTATTACCTCCAATAAACATAACAGGTTTAGAAACATACCAAAACTTATTTAAGGAAAGTGATAAATTATGAAATTAATAATAGGCTTAGGAAATATAGGAAAAGAATATGAAAAGACAAGACATAATGTAGGATTCATGGTACTAGATTCTTTCACTTCTAACTACAAAGAAGAAAAGAAATTTCAAAGTTATATAACTGAAGAAGTAATAGGTAAAGAAAAAGTAATATTTGCAAAACCTACTACATACATGAACCTAAGTGGAATAGCTGTAAAAAAAATCATGGACTTCTATAAAATAAAAGTAGAAGATATTCTAATAATTCAAGATGATATGGACCTAAAAATAGGTACATACAAATTAAAAAAGAATTCTTCTGCAGGTGGCCACAATGGTATCAAATCTATTATTAGTTCACTTCAAACAGATTCTTTCTTTAGATTAAAAGTAGGTATTGGTCATGAAACTAACGACGTTATAGATTACGTTCTAGGTTCATTTTCTAAAACTGAAATGGAAAAACTTACTAAAAACTTTCCATTATACAAAGATATAGTCATGTCATTTATTCGTGATGGTATAGAAAAAACTGAGTTGCATTATAGTCATAAAAGGGGATGATTAAATGAACTTCAAAGAAAATTTTATTTATAAAGATAATTTACACATAGAGGGCTTAACTAACGAGTTCTCGCCTTTTTATGTCTATAATTATTTTAAAAATACTAATGAAAACACATTAGTAGTAACTAATTCCCTTTATAACGCTAATAAAGTATTTAAACTATTATCTAATCTTACAGATAAAGTATTACTATTCCCAATGGACGATTTCTTAACATCTATAGCAGTTGCATCATCCCCAGAACTTAAACTAAAACGTTTAGAAACTCTAGAAAAATTAGAACATGATAACTACATAGTAGTTACAAACATGATGGGTTACTTAAAACTATTACCATCAAAAAAAGAATCTAATAAAAAGATTACTCTAAAAAAAGACCTAGAAATAGATAGAGCCACTCTAATAGATACTATAGAAACTCTAGGTTATAATCGTGATTCTATTGTTACATCAACTGGAGAATATGCAATCCGTGGTTTTATCATAGATATCTTCTTAATAGAAGAAACTCATCCTATAAGAATAGAATTCTTTGATAATACTATAGAAAGTATTAGATACTTTGATGAAGAAACCCAAAGAACTATAAATGAAATAGATGAAATAACTTTAAAACCAATAGATGAAATAGTAACAGATAATAAAGATACTTTAGTAAGTTACTTAAATAATAAATATACATTTATCTATGATAAAGAACTATTAGATACTTCATACATGACTTTACTAGAAGAAGAACTTGAGTATAAGAAAACTAATAATACAGATGAAAAATACTTCTTTAAACTAGAAGAAATACCTAAAACTAATAAAATATATATAAATTTAATAAATAAAACTAATAACAAAGAAAACACTATAAGATTTAACTTATCTCCAATCCTAAACTATAAGTCAGACTTTAATAGATTAGTAAAAGAAGTAAATGAATATTTAACTAAAGGTAAAACAGTACTATTTACTTTATCTAAAGACTCTGAAATAAAGATGATTAAATCTCTATTTAAAGATATATATGAGCCTAAAAATGATATCTTAGAATTAAATAAAATAAATATAATTAAAACAGGATCTAATAAAGGTTTTATAGGAGAAAAATTAGTTCTTATATCTGAATATGACATAGAAGAAATTAAAGAAAATATAAAATACACTAATAACTTACACATAGGAACTAAGATTAATTCAATAGATTCTATTAAACCAGGTGACTATGTAGTTCATCGTGCTCATGGTATAGGTATTTACTATGGAGTAGTAACATTAACTACAAGAGGTATAAAAAAAGACTATATAGAAATAAACTATGCAGGTAATGATAAAGTATATATACCAGTAGAAAAGATATCTTCTATTTATAAATATTCTGATAAAGAAGGAGTAAAACCAGAAGTAAATAAACTAAACTCTACAACATGGGCAAGAAGAAAAGAAGCTGTAAAAAAGAAAATTAAAGATATATCTGGAGAATTAATAAAACTATATGCAGAAAGACAAAAAACATTAAAAGAACCATATAAAGACTATGAAGAAGAATCAGTATTTGCCTCTGAATTTATCTATGAAGAAACAAAAGACCAAAGAAGAGCAATAGAAGATATTCTAATGGATTTAAATTCTAATCACCCAATGGATAGACTTCTATGTGGTGACGTAGGATTTGGTAAAACAGAAGTAGCATTCCGTGCTATATTTAAAACAGTATTAAATAATAAACAAGTATTATACCTATGTCCTACAACAATACTTTCTAAACAACAATACGAATCAGCTAAAGAAAGATTTAAGAACTATCCAATAGAAATAGCTTTATTAAACAGATTCACTACTAAAAAAGAAACAGATAGAATTATTGAAGGCTTAAGTAAAGGTACTATAGATATAGTATTTGGAACTCATAAACTATTATCTAATAATATAAGCTTTAAAAAACTAGGTTTATTAATAGTAGATGAAGAACAAAGATTTGGAGTAACTCATAAAGAAAAGATTAAACAATATAAAAACGATGTTAACGTACTAACTTTATCAGCTACACCAATACCAAGAACTCTAAAGATGTCACTATCAGGTCTAAGAGACTTATCTTTAATTGATACACCTCCAGTAAACCGCTACCCAGTACAAACCTATGTTATAAATGAAAATGATTTAATTATAAAAGATGCTATCTATAAAGAACTAGGAAGAAATGGTCAAACTTTTATTCTTTATAACAATATTGAACATATAGAAGAAAAAATGTACAAACTAAAATCTCTAGTTCCAGAAGCAAGAATAAGATATGCTCATGGCAGAATGAATAAACAAACTTTAGATAACATCATGGATGATTTCATAAACCACGAATTTGATATATTACTTTCTACTACAATTATAGAAACAGGTATAGATATACCAAATGCAAATACTCTTATAATATTTGATGCAGATCACTTTGGCTTATCACAACTTTACCAGCTTAGAGGAAGAGTAGGAAGATCCAATAGAATAGCATATGCATATCTAATGTATAACAAGAATAAGATGTTAAATGATATAGCAGTAAAACGTTTACAAGCTATAAGAGACTTTACTGAACTTGGTTCAGGTTATAAGATAGCCATGAGAGATTTATCTATACGAGGTGCCGGTGACTTACTAGGAAGTGAACAAGCAGGTTTTGTAGATTCAGTAGGTATATCTTTATATATGAAGATGATAGAAGAAGAAATTAAACGTTTAAAAGGAGAAAAAGTAGAAGATGAAGAAACAGACACAACATCTCTAATAAACGTAGAAACACATATAGATGATAAATATGCTGAAGATGAAGAAGTAAAAATAGAAATACATAAACTAATAAATGAAGTGGATTCATTATCTAAATTAAATAAAGTTAAAGAAGAACTAGAAGATAGATTTGGTAAGATTACAGAATCTATTGAAATATACATGTATGAAGAATGGTTTGAAAAGATAGCAGAATATCTAGAAATTAAAAAGGTATCTCAAGTAAATAACTTTATAAAAATAACTATACCTTATAATACATCTATGAAAATAAAAGGAGATAAACTATTCTTAGAAGCATACAGTATTAACCCTAAATTCCAATTAAAATATGAAAACAAAGAAATAACTATAAGCTTACCAACTATTAATTTAGATAAACACTTCATGTATTATGTAGTTCCATTATTTCAAAAAATAAAAGAAGATTTACAAAATGATATTCAAAATTAATATTTTGTGCTAATATAAACTCGTAATTTAACAACGAAGGAAAGAAAGATAACTAAAGTTTTTAAAGAGAGTCTATGGTTGGTGTAAATAGATAAAACTTACTATCCCAAATGGTTCTGGAGTTAAATCGTATAATTCGCGTTAAGAATAAAGTGTATGATAAATTCATAAACTAAGGTGGTACCGCGGGTTATCTCGTCCTTAGATTTATGAATTTTTATTTGTTATAGAAAGAAGGCCTATATATGGAAAAAAAGAAATATTACATCTCTACTGCAATAGCATATGCATCTGCAAAACCTCACATTGGAAATACTTATGAAATAGTATTAGCAGATGCTATAGCTCGTTTTAAAAGACTAGAAGGATATGATGTATACCTACAAACAGGTACAGATGAACATGGAGAAAAAATAGAACTAAAAGCAAAAGAAAAGGGAATTTCACCTAAAGAATACGTAGACAAAGTATCAGGTGAAATTAAATCTATCTGGGATTTAATGAACACTTCATATAATAAATTTGTACGTACTACAGATAAAAAACATGAAGAAGTAGTAAAACATATATTTAAAAAAATGTATGACAAAGGTGATATTTATCTAGGTAAATATGAAGGTTGGTACTGTACTCCAGACGAATCATTTTGGACTGATTCTCAAGTAGTTAAAAATGAAGATGGAGAAGTAGTATGTCCTGATTGTGGTAGAAAAGTAGAAAGAAAAAGTGAAGAAGCTTATTTCTTTAAATTAAGTAAATATCAAAAAGACTTAGAAAATTTCATTGAAACTCATCCAGACTTTATTCAACCAGAATCAAGAAAAAATGAAATGTTAAATAACTTCATTAAACCAGGTCTTCAAGACTTATGTGTTTCAAGAACAGCCTTCAAATGGGGTATTCCAGTAGATTTTAACGATAAACATGTAGTTTATGTTTGGTTAGATGCTTTAACTAACTATATTACTAACATAGGCTATGATGTAGATGGTAAAGATACTGATGAATTTAAATATTTATGGCCTGCAGACTTACACCTTATAGGTAAAGATATCATAAGATTCCATACCATCTACTGGCCATGTTTCTTATTTAGTTTAGAAATACCTCTACCAAAGAAAGTGTTTGGTCACCCATGGTTAATCATGGCTAATGGTAAGATGTCTAAGTCATTAGGAAATGTTGTATATGCAGATGACTTAGTAAAAGAATTTGGTGTTGATGCAGTAAGATACTTCTTCCTACATGAAATCCCATTTGATAAAGATGGTATCTTCAGCCGTGAATTATTAATTGAAAGAATAAACGGAGACTTAGTAAATATCTTAGGTAACTTAGTTAATAGAACAGTTGCTATGTCTCATAAGTACTTTGATGGTGTAGTAGAAAACACTAAAGTAAATGAAGAAATAGATAATGATCTTATTAACACAGTACTAAGCTTAAATACTAAGATTACTAATAAGATGAATGATCTAAGAGTAGGAGAAGCTATTGAAGAAATATTTGAAGTATTAAGAAGATGTAATAAATATATTGATGAAACAACTCCATGGACTTTAGCTAAAGATGAAACTAAACAAGATAGATTAAAAACAGTACTATATAATCTATGTGAAAGTATAAGAATATGTGCTACATACTTACAAGCCTTCTTACCAGATACAGCTAATAAAATATTTGAACAATTAAATACAGATATTAAGAGTATTGAATCTACAAAAGAATTTGGAGCATTACCAAAAACTACTCTAAATCCTCCAGTTCACTTATTTGATAGAATTGATACTAAAACTGAAAATTCCTAATTATTAGGAATTTTTTGCTATAATCTAGGTGGTGATAACTATGTTTACTGATACCCACTGTCATATATTTAATGAGTATTATGACGATATAAATGAAGTACTAACTGAATCTAATATAAATGGTATATATAGATTCATAGTTGCTGGTACTAATACAGTAGAAAATAAAGAAATACTAAATAACTTTAAAGATACTAAAAATGTATACCTAGCTCTAGGTATACATCCAGAAGAAGCAAATAACTATTCTAAAAAAGATATATCATTTATAGAATCTAATATAAATAATAATAAAGTAATAGCAATAGGTGAAATAGGCCTAGACTACCACTACGAAGGTTATAATAAAGAAAAACAAATAGAACTTCTAGAAACCCAACTAAAACTAGCACAAGATTATAATCTTCCAGTAGTAGTACATGTAAGAGATGCGGTACAAGACACTATAGATACTCTAAAAAAATACCCTAAAGTGAAAGGTGTAATTCATGCCTTCTCAGGTTCTATAGAAGTAGCTAATATCTATATCAAAATGGGTTATAAACTAGGAATAAATGGAGTAGTAACATTTAAAAATTCAAAACTAATAAACATAATACCTGATATAAAAGATTCTATAGTATTTGAAACAGACTCTCCATACCTAACACCACACCCATACCGTGGAACTAAAAACTCACCTAAATATATAAAAGAAATAACTGAGTATATACAAGATAAAACAGGTATAACTAAAGAAGAACTATCTAAGATATCTGAAAATAATATAAAAGAAATATTTAATATATAGGAAGTGATAATATGAACCCTAAAAAATCTCTAGGACAAAATTTCTTAAAAGATGAAACAGTATTACAAAAAATAGCTAATAGTTTTGATACTAAAGAAGATGATTTAGTAATAGAAGTAGGTCCAGGAAGAGGAGCTCTAACTAAATACCTAGTAGAAAAACCATCAAAACTAATATGCTATGAACTAGATAAAGATCTAATACCATTATTAAATAAATATAATACTAATAAATCTAAAGTAATACATGGAGATTTCTTAAAAGAAGACATATCTAACTTAGATAAACATAATAATCTATATCTAATAGCAAATGTACCATACTATATAACTACACCTATAATATCTAAAGTATTAGATTTAGATGAAACTGTAAAAGGAATGACACTACTAGTACAAAAAGAAGTTGGTCTAAGGTTTGCTTCAAACCCAGGTACTAAAGACTATGGTTACTATACAGTATTACTTAATCATTTCTTTAATGTATCACTTCTAGGTATTGTTCCACCATCTTCCTTTTACCCATCGCCTAAAGTAGATTCAATAATAGTTAAATTTGAAAGAAAAGATAGCATAGATAAAATAGACATAGAAGGATTTAAAAACTTCTTAAAAGATGCTTTCCAAAACAAAAGAAAGACTCTTACAAATAACTTAAAAAAATATAATAAAGAATCATTACTAATGCTTCTAGAAGACATTAATAAATCATCTAATGCAAGAGCAGAAGAATTATCATACGAAGAATTAAAATATTTATTTGTTAATCTTTCTTAATTACATATAATGCAAGAAAGAATAAATTAGACTAGCATTATTAAATAAAAGCTATAAAGAATATGAAAAATAAAACAATAATTATGTAGATTATTTTATAAAATTTTTGTTTTATAAGTAAAACACAAGAAATTGTACTAATCCCTTATAAATAAAGAATTTTCTTGAAAACTCTACTTCTATGCATTAAAATTAAATTATAAGTTATGAATAACTTAAATGAAGGAGAGTATGTATGAAGATTACATCTGTAAGTGTTCGTAAAATTACGAAGGAAAATTCTAGATTAAGAGGCATCGCTTCTGTATTACTAGATGACGCATTCGCAGTACACGACATCAGAATTATTGAAGGAGACAACGGATTATTCATCGCCATGCCAAGTCGTAAGACAGCTACAGGTGAATACAAAGATGTATGTCACCCAATTAAAACTGAAATCCGTGAAGAATTCACTAATGCTGTATTAGATGAATACAACAAAACAGACGACGAAGCTACTGAAACAGAAGAATAGTCATCAAGTAATTGACAACTAACTTGTCAATTACTTTTATTTTGCTCCTATTTCATTTGCAATTATCATAACTATTCTATATATTGTAATTAGAAAATGGGGTGATTAGACCATGATAGTAAAAAGAAAAAAAATACGTAAAGCTAACAAATCCATGATGTTTGCACTATTAGCATTCCTATTTCTTGCTGGTCTAACAGGTACCTCAATTATAAAAAACTCTATATTAATAATAAGTAATAAACAACAAATTAATGAATTAAATAATAAATATAAAGAACTACTTGGAGAAGAAGAATCATTAATAAGTGAAGTAACAAAACTTCAAGATGAAGAATACATTGCAAGATACGCAAGAGAAAAATATATGTACTCACTACCAGGAGAATATATAATTCGTTTACCAAAAGAAGAGTAGAAACACTCTTCTTTTTAAATTTTTACTTTAATTTTCTTACAAAATCGTTTAAAGTATAAGCTAAAAAAGGAAAGGAGGTTTTGTATGTCTAAATATTTAAAAATTAACGATTATAACTTAATTGCAAATAGTAAAATACTCATAAAAAACTTCCACCTTGATTTTAAAGGAATAACCATAATGCTTGGAGCTTCAGCATCAGGAAAAACTCTTCTTTTAAAAGACTTTTCCCAATCAACTCTAGACACTGATGGTAAAGTAGAATTCTTCTTTGGAAAAACTCTACATAAAAATAATCCAATTTCTTCATATAATATAGAATTACAAAATCTATATAAATATTTAACAATGAACCATGAAAATGAAAAACAAAAACTAGCTCTAATAGAAGTGCTATCAAGAAATCCAGACTTTCTATTTATAGATGACCTAGACTGGACTCAAAATGACTTAGCTCTATTATTTATGTATACAAATAAAAAGAATATTTCTGTATTCTACGCAACAAGTGATATAAATAAAACAGTATTTGCTGATTACTTAATAGTACTATCAGATAATAAAATAGCCATTGAAGGTGAAACTAGCCTAGTATATAACGAAGAAAAAATAATGAAATTACTAGGTTTTAATCTTCCATTCTATATAAACATGTCAAGACAACTAAGATACTACGGTATCATAGATAAGATATGTTTTACTAAAAAAGAATTGGAGGCGAATATAAAATGGCAATAGATACAAGAACTCTTCTAAGAAACGAATCTATGATAGCTCTTGTAAACTGCCATAAAAGATTTGCTGAAACAAATACTTTAGGAGTAGTAAAAAAGCAAAACTATACTAAGAATATAACAACAAAAGAATACTTAAAATCATTCCAACATAAAGAATATAAAATAGATCTAATACTTAAAATGGTAATGTTAGAAGATAAACTAAAACTAATACATCTAACAGATGTAGAATCAAGAAAACTAGAACTAGCAAGAGTATTACTAGATAATCCACATACTCTAGTACTAGATGAATTCTTTAAAGGAATGATAGATAAAGAAATAACATACTTTATTCGTTTCTTAAGAAACTTAATAAATAAAAAGAATAAAAAGATTATATTAATTACAGATGACATGAATATAGTTTCTGCATACTTTAAACACTTTTATTTATTTACTAAAGGAGAAAACTATATATATATAGATAACATGTTTGATGATGTAATATATAAATATGTAAGAATGCCTTACACAGTAGAACTAGTTAAATATTTAGAAAAGAAAGGTCACACAATTGACCATGATATAACATTTAACGAAACTCTAAAGGCAATCTATCGAGGTGTTGGTAAATGAGATACTTAGCAAAAATAAGTTACGATGGTTCTCACTTCAACGGATTTGAAAGATTAAAAGATAATACAGGAATACAAAATGAAATAGAAAGAGTATTATCTATAATTAATAAAAAAGAAATAAAAATATCTGGTGCTGGAAGAACAGATAAGAAAGTACATGCAACTTCTCAGTACTTTCATTTTGACATGGATATAAATATATCTATAGATAAATTAATATATACTTTTAATAACTTAATAAGTCCCTATATTAAATTACTAGAATTAAAAGAAGTAGACAATAACTTCCATGCAAGATATTCAGTAAAAGAAAAAGAATATACATATAAAATATACTTAGATAATAAAGAACCTCTAAAAGAAGATTACTATAATATAATAGGCTATAAATTAGATATAAATAAAATGATTAAAGCTTCTAATCTATTTATAGGTACTCATAACTTTAAAAACTTCACAGCAGGATCTAGATCTAACTACGAAAACACTATACTAGATATAAAGGTAATAGAAGAAGGTAAATACTTAACATTTATCTTTAAAGGCTATGGTTTTTATAGATACATGGTAAGAATGATTATGGGCTCAATTATAGAAGTAGGTAAAGGTAATAGAACACTAGAAGACATAAAAATAGCTTTAGAAGATTACAATAATAAACATGAGTTTCCAGTAGCTAAACCAAACGGTTTATATTTAACAAATATTATCTACTAATTTATAAAAATCAATTGACAATTGATATTACTTCACATATAATCTTAATCGGTACATTTTGTTTGAAACGGACGGCTTATAGAAATGGGTACTCTGTAAGAGATATGTTTCAAAGAAAGGAAAAATTATGAATACATTTTTACAAAAGAAAGAAAATATTGAACGTAAATGGTATGTAATCGATGCTGAAGGACAAACTTTAGGTCGTATAGCTACTAAAGCTGCAAGCGTACTAAGAGGAAAACACAAACCAATCTACACTCCTTATGTTGATTGTGGTGATTATGTTATCATCGTTAATGCATCTAAGGTTAAATTAACTGGTAATAAGTTAGATGACAAGATGTATTACAATCACTCTGGATTCCCAGGTGGTTTAAGAGAAAGAAATGCTAGAGAAATGGTTAACAACTATCCAGAAGAAATGATGGAAAGAGCTGTTAAAGGTATGCTTCCTCATGGACCATTAGGAAGAGCTATGGGTAAGAAATTATTCGTTTACCGTGACGCTAACCACAAGCATGAAGCTCAAAAACCAACTGAGCTTAAGATTAATTAAGGAGGTAATTTAGATGGCTAAGACTGAAACTAAAAAAACTTGGAACGCAACTGGTCGTAGAAAACAAGCTGTAGCTAGAGTTTCTATCACTAGTGGTACAGGTAATATTACTGTAAATGGTACTCCAGTAGAAAAATATCTTCCAGATATGATTCTTGTTAACGATTTAAAACAACCATTAACTTTAACTGAAAATGAAAACAGATTCGATATTACAGTTAACGTTAAGGGTGGTGGATACTCTGGACAAGCTGGAGCTATTAGATTAGCAATTACTAGAGCTTTAATGGAATTCGATGAATCATATAGAAAAGCATTAAAAATGGCTGGTATGGTTTCTAGAGATCCAAGAGTTAAAGAACGTAAAAAATACGGTCTTAAAAAAGCTCGTCGTGCTCCTCAATTCTCAAAGAGATAATTTACTATATTCAATATTTCAAGAAGTCTTTTCAAAAAGACTTCTTTTTCTATATATTTTTATAAAATTTATTTATAATAAATAATTAAAAAAGGAGTATGTATAAAATGAATATAATAACTGACTTAAAAGAAATATCAGAATTACTAAATCTTAACTTTGAACTACACAAATTAAAAAGACTACCAATAGGAAACTCAAATTCGCTAGAAATGGATAATAACAAAATATTTTTCTATCCTATAAACGATGGCTTCCCAACATGTGACTTTGAATTCTATAAAAATGGAAATCTAATTATAAACAATAAAAAGAACTACTCAGAAATAACTAACCTAGATGAAATACTATTAAACCTAGTAAAAACATATAGTTATTCACTTGATAACGAAATAGTTCTAGATCCATATTACTTTATGCTAGAACTAACTGATGATATAACTCCATCATATAAAGGAAAAGCTTCTCTAGTAGTTACAGATAAAGCCATTAGAAATCAATTTCTAAATAAAGACAATTTTGATGAAGCAAATAAGTACTATATCAATCATTTCTTAGACCATTTTATAGGTTGGAACTTTGGATTACCTATTAATAGAAATGAAGTATTAAAAGAAGCACTAGAATCATTAAATACAAAAGTAATATATAAACATTTAAGACAATATGCTGGAAGAGGATACGAAGTATGTGGCAACGAGACTGAAGCAGTAAACGGAGTTCAACACTATTATCTATCAACAGAAGTTTCTAAAACCTTAAGAAGAACTATATAATAAACAGAGGAGTAACTATGTTAAAAGAAAAAATGTATCAAGCAAGAATGGAAATGCTATTAAAAAAGGGAATTAAAAATGGTGATATATCACCATTTGATATTTCATTATATAAACAATTGGAGAATGTTTATATAAATGGATTACCAGTGTCTATGTATATAAAGTATCTTAGGCCAATTATTCCTCCTGGTAAATGCTTTGAAAGAAGTTTATATATGTTTATATCATTAGAAAACTCTATCTTAGTAAGAGGAGACGTATTAGATTTAGAATATAAATATGGTAAAACTAATTCTCGCCACGGATGGATAGAAATAGATAACTACGTATATGACCCAAGTCTTTTACTTAAATTTAAAAAAGACATTTACTATGAAATATATAAACCATCTAATGTTATTAAATGCACAAAAGAAGAATATTTATCTAATAAAGAAGGCAAAATCCAATATAACCTTATAAAAAATACAAAATTAAATGACTATCTACCAGATGGTAAAAGAAGATTTGAAGTAGAGGCTACAATTCCAGTAATATCTGAAATAGCAAAATTATCAAATAACAAAGAATTAAGAGAAGATCTATATAATTACAAAAAACTAATTAAATATAATTAACTTTCCTTTATTGATATGTATTTAACACTTATAATTAATAAA
>CAMOYX010000012.1 GCA_946630615.1 uncultured Mycoplasmatota bacterium | reverse complement strand
GTGAACAAGACTCAAACTTTGTTTATGAATCTGATACTCCTATAAGATTTTCAAAGGATAATAAATATGGATTTATGGATATAAATGGTAACGTTATTATCGAACCAATATATAAAAGTGCAAATGAATTTGGAGAATCTGAGGATTATACAGTTGTTTCATATGATGATTCAGAAAGTGGATACAGTAACACAGTAGCTTATTTGATAGATAAAAAAGGAAATATTAAAGTAAACGGAGGAGCTCAAAGTGAATTTAGGCATATTACAAATTACAATGTATGGCTAATAAATGATCAATTATATGATGAAGAATTGAATAAAATCACTTCAGATGATTTAAAAGTATATTATGAAGGATATGGTTACTTTACATGGAAAAACAATACTAACAAAACAGAAGGTGTAATGAATAGTAAAGGTGAAATAACATATACATATCAATTATTAAACGATGATTACTCATTTACAATTCATCCTTCAGACAATGATCATAATTTAAAAGATAATTATGGAGTAGCAATAGTTAATAATAAAAAATACGCTATTATTAATTTAGATACAGGAAAAATAATAGTTGATTATACTGATACATACATATCATGTGAAAACTATAACAGATTTGAAACAATTAAAAACTATGAATTTGACTCAATACTATATATTTTTAACGATGAAATAGTATTTAAATCTTTTAATAAATCGAGCAAAATAGAATATAGCAATAACTATATAACAATATATGATAGTGATAATGAAGAATATACATATTATGATGCACAAACAGGAAAAAAATTAGATGAAAAACCTACAACAGAAATTCCAAAATACTCTACAGAATTAGAACAATATTTAAAAATGAACGTTTTTTCATGTAACGAAGGAAAAGGATTTGAAAGCGAAGATGGTATTAAGATACCATGTGAGTGGGATAGTATTGATATATTAATGGAATTAAATCTATATAAAAAGCTAGAAAGAAATGGTAAATCATATATTTTTGCCGAAAAAGATAATAAAAAGTATTTATTAAATATAAACACAGGAAAAGTAGTAGCAAAATTTAACACAAAACATATCCATTTCTACAGTGATTCACCATTTATATACTATAAAGATGAAGATTTAAATAAAACTATTGTATATAATTTAATAACTGGCAAATCAATAAGTGTTGAAAACGAAGTAACAATATATCAAAAAAGCGAGTCAGTAATAATAGAGTCAGAAAATAAAAAATATTATTACAACATGAACATGAAGTTAATATATACAGAAGAATAAAATATAAATAAAAAGAAATGAATTAATCATTTCTTTTTATTTGTCCTAATATCTTGCTAATTATAATGATATTTGATATTATATATTCGGCTTTTTATAAAGCTAATAGACATGCACTAGGGATTTAACTTTTCAAGTGCCAAAGGCCTTTGGTGAAGAGTTAGAGTAGATCTAGGCAGATGAATAACGAAGGAGAGTGAATTTATGGCCGTTGTTTCTAAAAATTTATTATTAGAAGCAGGTGTACATTTCGGACACCAAACTAAAAGATGGAATCCTAAAATGAAGAATTACATCTTTGGAACTAGAGATGATATTTACATTATCAATCTAGACAAAACTGTAGAAGGATTAGAAAATGCTTACGAACAAGTAAAGAATATTGCTAAAAATGGTGATACTTTCTTATTTGTAGGAACTAAACCACAAGCAAAAGAAGTTATTAAAGAAGAAGCTTTAAGATCTAACTCATTTTATGTAAATGAAAGATGGTTAGGTGGTACATTAACTAACTTCATTACAATCAGAAAAAGAGTTAAGAAAATGGAAGAAATCGAAAACATGGAAAAAGATGGTACTTTCGAAGCACTTCCAAAGAAAGAAGTTATTCAACTTAAAAAAGAACACGACAAATTAGAAAAACTATTAGGTGGTATCCGTAAGATGGATAAAAAACCAGGTGCTATTATTGTTGTAGATTCAAATAAAGAAGACATTGCTATTAAAGAAGCAAGAAAATTAAATATTCCAGTATTTGGTTTAATTGATACTAACTGTGACCCAGATACAGTTGATTATGTTGTACCTGGTAACGATGACGCTGTTAAATCTATTAAGATTTGTTTAGGTGTTTTAAATAACGCTATCTGTGAAGTAAATAACTTAGAAATGGTTGATTACATTACAGAAGAAAAGAAACCAGCTAAAGAAGAAGTTAAAGAAGAAAAGTAATTAATTAAATTAGAATATAAGGAGAGAAAAATATGATTACTGCAAGTTTAGTAAAAGAATTAAGAGAAAGAACTGGAGCAGGCATGATGGACTGCAAAAAAGCTCTTACAGAAACTAACGGAGACATTGATAAAGCAATCGATTTCTTAAGAGAAAATGGTTTATCAAAAGCTGCTAAAAAAGAAGCAAGAATTGCAGCTGAAGGTTTAGCTGCTGTATTCCAAAATGATACTAAAGCTGTTATCTTAGAAGTAAACTCAGAAACAGACTTTGTTGCTAAAAATGAAGAATTCCAAGAAATGATTAAAACAATTGGTGAAACTATTTTAAATAGTGACGCTAAAACTGTTGAAGAAGCTATGGAATTAAATACACCAAATGATGGTACAATAAAAGACTTAATTGTTGCAAAAACTGCTAAAATCGGAGAAAAATTATCTTTCAGAAGATTTGATATAGTAAACGTTGGTGAAGGAGAAATCCTTGCATCATACATCCACATGGGTGGTAAAATTGCTACATTAGTAAAAATTAATGGTGGTAAATTAGAAAACGCTAAAGACGTTGCAATGCAAGCTGCAGCAATGCGTCCAAGATATACATTTATTGAAGATGTACCAGCTGAAGAAGTAGAAAATGAAAAGAAAGTTCAAAAAGATTTAGCTATGAACGAAGGAAAACCAGAAGAAATAGCTGAAAAAATGGTAGAAGGTAGAATGCATAAATTCTATAAAGAAATCTGCTTAAATGAACAAGACTTCATTAAAGATGGTGGAAAGACAGTATCTTCTTACTTATCTGAAAACGGAGCTAAATTAGTTGAAGCATTCCGTTACGAAGTTGGTGAAGGTCTAGAACATAGACATGATGACTTCGCTGCTGAAGTAGCTGCTCAAGCAAATAGATAATTTATATAAGAGAGTTTTTAAGTAATATACCTAAATCTCTCTTTTTTTTATGTCTATTTTTTATTATAATATTTATGGGAGTGAGACTATGAAAACCAAAAAGAAAAAGTTTCCTTTATGGCGCAAATTACTATATACAGCTTTATTTATATTATTTACAGGATTGTTTATATTCCTAGGAACAAAGGATTATAATAATGCTCCTAAAAACAAAATATCTGAACAAGAACAATTCGCAAGTGAATATGGAATAGAAGAAAATAACAAATTTACCTATGTAAATGGAAAAAAGGTACAAGAACTACTTAATAGTGAAAACGCAATTATATTCTTTGCATTTCCACAAAACGAATGGTCAAAGAAATATGCTGAAATTCTAAACGATGCAGTAAAAGATAATAAAGAAATTGATAAAGTATATTACTACAACTTTAAACTAGATAGAGAATCAAGAACTTCATACTATGAAAACATAGTAAATAAACTATCTTACTACTTATCAAAATCAGATACTAACGTTCAAAATATAAATGCACCAACACTAGTAGTATTAAAAGATAAAAAAATAATATACTACGATGATGAAACAAGTACTACAAAGAGCAACGAAACAAAAGAAATATATTGGACAGAAGAAAAAATAGCTAAGAAAATAAAAGAATTCAAAGAAATATTCGAGGCTAATAAAGATGAAGAATAAGAGGGATATAATCTATTGTGTGATACTATCAATAAGTTTAATATTGATTCTATCAGGTGATCAAATAATGCTTAATTTCTTAAATAAGAAAGATAATAATAATACAAGAGCATTTGGCTACGAATATAATAGTGAATATAATATAGATTCATTTACTAAAGTAACTATAGACGATCTAATAAGAATGAATAATAGCAAAGAAGACTTTCTATTTCTACTATCAAGTAATGATTGTGGAATATGTAATGAATTTATAAGTATATTAAAAGAAGAAGCATCTTCTTCAAATAAAAAGATATACTACATGAGTCTAAATGATTTAAATAAAGAAGATAAATTATATAAAGACTTAATAAAAATAGATTCTAGATTAGAAAAGCACTTAAATTATGTACCATACTTAACACATTTTAAAGATGGTAAACTTGAAAGTGAACTAATAGGTAAATCAAGTAAAGATAAAATAAACGCATTCATAAATGCGTAAAATAAAGGAGAATATTATGAATACAGAACAAAAAATGCAAAAAGCAATCGAAATATTAGATGAAAGACTAAAACAAATTAGAGCAGGAAGAGCTAATCCTGCAATGCTAAAAGGAATTCAAGTAGAATACTATGGAGCTAAAACTCCAATTGAATCTCTAGCAAATATCACAGTTCCAGAAGCAAGGCAATTATTTATTAAACCATTTGATAAATCATGCTTAAAAGATATGGAAAAAGCTATTCAAGAAGCTAACTTAGGTATTAACCCAACTAACAACGGTGAAATGCTTATCATGACAGTTCCAGAACTAACTCAAGATAGAAGAAGAGAATATGTTAAAGATGCATCTAAAATGGTAGAAGAAGCTAAAGTAGCAATAAGAAAAGTAAGACAAGAAGAAAATGAAGACGTTAAAGCTTTAGAATTACCAGAAGATGAAGAAAAACAAGAATTAGAAAATATCCAAGAATTAACAAATAAATACATCAAAATCTGTGATGATAAAATGAAAGAAAAAGAAACTGAATTATTAAGCTTCTAATAATTTTTAAAAGATAGACTAAAGTCTATCTTTTTTATATACAATTTTCTTAATAAAACGCATGATTTTGCCTTGCTAAGCTAAAATACTCGTGATATAATCACTAATAGTTAAATATGAGAGGAGGGGAATATAATGAGTTCTAACAAGATTATTGTTAAAGATGGAAATCTTGATAAAGCGTTAAGACAATTCAAAGTTGCTTTCGCTAAAAGTGGTGTCCCTTCTGAACTAAAGAAAAGAAGAAACTACGAAAAACCAGGTGTTAAAAGAAGAAACGAAAAGAAACAAAACATTCAAAACTGTCACAAGAGAAATCGTCGTAGCAACAGAAATAATAAGTAATTTAAAGAATACAATTGTATTCTTTTTTATTTTGCTTTATTATATTTTTGAAAGGAAGTAATTATTATGTTTAATAAAGTACAAGAAGACCTAAAAATAGCAATGAAAGAAAAAGATGTATTAAAACTATCAGTAGTAAGAATGTTAAAATCAGCTCTACAATTAGAAAAGATTAGTAAAAATCATGAACTATCTGATGAAGAAGTAATGCAAGTAGTAAAAAAACAAGTAAAACAAAGATTAGATACAATTGAAGAATATAAAAAATTTAATAAGGAAGATAAAATATCTGAATTAGAAAATGAAATATCTATTCTAAAATCATACTTACCAGAAGAATTATCTACAGATGAAATGGATAAGATTATAGATGAAACTATTACTGAAAACAATGCATCTTCAATTAAAGATATGGGAATAGTTATTAAAGCTGTTCAAGCTAAAGTTGGAGCAAGAGGAGACATGTCATATATCTCTAAGAAAGTTAAAGAAAGATTAAGCTAATCTTTCTTTTTTAAACCCTTTTAGATATAATACTTTATAGGTGATTACAGTGCGAAAAAATACTTACAACGTTGAAGATATTAGAAACTTTTCAATAATTGCTCACATAGACCATGGCAAATCTACTCTTGCAGATAGAATTCTAGAAAAAACAGGTGCTCTAGAAAAAAGAGAAATGAAAGATCAAATACTAGACTCCATGGATCTTGAAAGAGAAAGAGGAATAACAATTAAACTTAATGCAGTAGCATTAGAGTATAAAAAAAGTGATAAAACATACTTACTAAACTTAATAGATACCCCAGGTCATGTAGACTTTTCATATGAAGTATCAAGAAGCCTTGCAGCATGTGAAGGTGCTATTTTAGTTGTTGATGCATCTCAAGGTATCGAAGCTCAAACTCTAGCTAATCTTTATCTTGCAATGGATCAAGATTTAACTATTATTCCTGTAATAAATAAAATAGACCTACCTAATGCTAGAATTGATGAAGTAAAAAAAGAACTACATGATGTATTAGGTTTTAATGAAGATGAAATAATACTTTGCTCAGGTAAAACTGGAGCTGGAGTAGATGAATTATTAGAAGCTATAGTTAGTAGAATTCCATCTCCTAAAAGAGTAGATAATAAACCACTAAGAGCCTTAATATTTGACTCATACTTTGATCAATATAAAGGTGTAGTAATCCTTGTTAAAGTAGAAGAAGGAGAACTAAAAGCTGGAGATAAAATTAAATTCATGGCAAGCGATGCAACATATGAAACAACAGAAGTAGGTGTACATACCCCAAAACAAGTTACTATAGATAAACTTAAAGGTGGAGACGTAGGTTACATAGTAGGTGCTATAAAAGAAATTAAAGACGTAGCAGTAGGTGATACTATTACACTTGCATCTAACCCTGCAACAGAACCTATAAAAGGTTATAAACCAATGAAATCAATGGTTTACTCAGGAATGTTTCCATTAGAACCTAACCAATATGAAGCCCTAAAAGAAGCATTTGAAAAATTAAAACTTAACGACGCATCACTAACTATTGAACCAGAAACTTCAGTAGCTCTAGGCTTTGGTTTTAGAGTAGGTTTCCTAGGTCTATTACACATGGATATAATAAGAACTAGAATAGAAAGAGAATTTAATATTCCAGTAATTACAACATCTCCATCAGTTGTATATAAAGTAATAAGAACAAATGGAGAAGAAATAACTGTAGATTCCCCAAATAAAATGCCTAAGAAAGAATTAATCTCTAAAATACTAGAACCATACATATTAACTAATATTATCGTTCCAGCAGACTATATAGGCCCTATAATGACTCTATGTCAAGATAAAAGAGGAATCTATAAAAACATAGAATATATCTCAGAAGATAGAGTTAACATTCACTACGAAATACCTCTATCAGAAGTAGTATATGATTTCTTTGATAAATTAAAAAGTTTCACTAAAGGATATGCATCACTAGACTATGAATTAATAGGTTATAAAGAATCAGACTTAGTTAAACTAGATGTAATGTTAAACTCTGAACCAGTAGATGCCTTATCTCAAATAGTACATAAAGACTTTGCATATCAAAGAGGACTAGCTATTACTAAAAAACTAAGACAAGTAATACCAAGAGGTATGTTTCAAATACCAATACAAGCCTCAGTTGGTTCTAAAGTCATAGCAAGAGAAAACATTGCTCCAATGCGTAAAAACGTATTAGCTAAATGCTACGGAGGAGATATTACTCGTAAACGTAAATTATTAGAAAAGCAAAAAGAAGGTAAAAAGAAAATGAAAATGATAGGTAATGTTGAAGTACCAAAAGATGCCTTCTTAAAAGTACTAGGTGATAACATAAATGAAGAAGAATAAAATAGGAGTTTATATTCATATACCATTCTGTAAATCTATATGTACTTATTGCGATTTTTGCAAAATGTTTTACAGAAGCGAATGGGCTAAAAAATATATACTAGCGTTAAGAGATGAAATAAAAGAAAGATACAAAGGTGAAGAAGTATCTACTATCTACATAGGTGGAGGAACACCTAGCTCCCTAGGTCCTATAGAACTAAAAGCATTACTAGCTTTAACTAATATATTTAATAAAAAGAATCTAGAAGAATTCACATTTGAATGTAATCTAAATGACATAACAGATAAACTTGCTACGGAACTAAAACTTGCAGGTGTTACAAGAGTATCAATTGGTATAGAATCATTTAATGAGCTAAATCTAAACTTTCTAGGTAGAGCTCATACCTATAATGAAGCTAAAGAAAAAATAGAAATTTTAAGAAGTCATAATATAAATAATATTAATATAGACTTAATGTATGCTATACCAGGTGAATCTATTAAAGAATTAAAAAGTGATTTAGATAAAATAACTGATTTAAATCCTACTCACATTTCAACATACAGTCTAATGATAGAAGAAAACACAATTCTACATAATAACGGTGTAGAGCCAATAGATGAAGCTCTAGATAGTAAAATGTATAAATTAATAAATGATTATTTAGAAGATATAGGTTATATTCACTATGAGATATCAAACTTTGCTCTAAAAGGTTATGAATCTAAACACAATCTTAAGTATTGGCATAACGAAGAATACTATGGCTTTGGACTTGGAGCCTCAGGCTATTTAGATGAGTTTAGATACACAAATACTAAAAACTTAACTAAATACCTAAATGGTAAATATAAAGGCTTAGAAAACGATTTATTATCTAAAAAAATAATCATGGATAATGAATTAATGTTAGGTCTAAGACTAACTAAAGGTATAGATATTAATGAATTTAAAGAAAAATATAATATAAATATATTTGAAGCTTATCCAATAAAAGCTTTAATTAAATCTAAAGATTTAAAACTTAAAAAGAATAGATTATTTATACCTAAAAATAAACTATATATAATGAATGAAATATTATTAAAAATAATATAGAAAGAAGTTTAATATGAAAAAATTATTAATATTATTAATTCCTTTATTACTATTAACTGGATGTGAAAGAGAAGTTACTTCAACAGAGACTTTCATAGATAAATTTAATACATATGAAGGTTATGAAGTATCATACTTTAGTAAAGAAAACATTGAAGACACTCACTTACAAAATGGAGCATACGCTAAGAATAAAAGTGCTATATTTCAATTCTATGATCTATCAAGTGATCAAGACGCTAAATCATTCTATAACTTATTTATAGATAACTATGATGATAACGCTACTAAAAATACTATAAAAGATAGTAATAACTTACTAATAACTAAATTTGAAGGTGATTCCTACAATGGTATCATATCTAAAAAAGGTAAAACTTGTATATATGTAGAATATAATAAAAATAAAGAATCTCAAGTAATAGAAATATTAAAAGATATTAAATACTATGAAGAATAAAAGAAGTAAATTTACTTCTTTTTTCTTTATTTTAACGCTTAAATGTCCATATATATGTTATAATTTAAAAACAGGTGGTTAAAATGAAACTTACTAAAGAAGAACTAGAAAAACTAAGTCCAATGATGAAGCAATACTTAGAAATCAAAAAAGATCATGAAGATGAACTTTTATTCTATAGAATAGGTGATTTCTACGAATTATTCTTTGACGATGGTATAACAGCTTCAAGAGAATTAGAATTAACTTTAACAGGTAAAAACGGTGGTTTAAAAGAAAGAATACCAATGTGTGGTGTACCATTTCATTCAGTGTCTCCATATATAGAAAAGCTAGTTAATAAAGGATATAAAGTAGCTATATGCGAACAACTAGAAGATCCAAGAAAAACTAAAGGAATGGTAAAAAGAGGAGTTACTCAAGTACTATCTAAAGGTACTATAGCAGACTTAGAACTATTAAATGAACACGATAACCACTACATAGCAAGTATCATAGACTTTTCATATATATATGCAATTTGCTACGCAGACATTTCAACTGGTAATATTTATGCTTCTATAATTACACATAATAAAGAAAAATTAATAAGTACTATTCTAAATCTAGGAGTACTAGAAGTAGTATTAGAAGATAATTCAAATACAGACTTAATTACAACTTTAAAAAATCACTACAATATAGAAGTAAGTATCTATAATAGTAAAGAAACAAATGGATTAAATCTATATGAAAATATAGAAGAAGAGCACTTAAAAGAAGCTTCTAAAACTTTATTAAATTACTTAGTAGAAAAAGAGCTAAAAGATATAGCAAGTTTTAAAGATGTAGAAATAGTTTATCAAGATGAATATCTAGAAATGGATATTCATACAGTAAGAAACTTAGAACTAGTTGAAACTCTAAGACAAAAAGAAAGAACTAACTCTCTTATTTGGTTACTTGATAAAACCAAAACAAGCATGGGTTCAAGAAAACTAAAATTCTGGTTAATGAATCCCTTAAAAGATAAAGATCTAATAACAAGAAGATATGACATGATAGAAAAACTAAATACTGAATTTATCTTAAAAGATAAACTAAGAGAAGAACTATTTAACGTATACGATATAGAAAGACTATGTGGCAAATTAGTAAATGGTCAATTTAATGCAAGAGATATGTTGCAATTAAAAAACTCTCTTAAAGTATTACCAGAAATAAAAGATATTATTAATAAATTAGGATTTAACTATGAATTAAATACTCATAAAGAAATATATGACTTACTAGAAGAATCAATCTATGAAGAGCCTCCAATAACTTTAAAAGAAGGATACTTAATTAAAACAGGATATAATAAAGAACTAGATGAATTAAAAGATATAAGAAGTGGTGGTAAAAAATTCATCGCATCATTTGAATCTAAACTAAAAGAAGAAACAGGTATTCAAAATCTAAAAGTAGGTTATAACAAAGTATTTGGTTATTTTATAGAAGTTACAAAAGGTCAAATAAGTAAAGTAAGTGAAGACTTAAAATGGGAAAGAAGACAAACCTTAACAGGTGCTGAAAGATTTATCTCACCTGAATTAAAAGAAAAAGAATCTTTAATACTTAACGCTGAAGAAAAAATAATAGATATAGAATATGAACTATTTAATAATATAAAAGAAACAGTAAAAAAAGATATATTATCACTTAAAGACACTGCAAACGTACTAGCAGAAGTAGATGCAATAACATCTCTTGCAGTAGATGCAGATACTTACCACTTAAAAAGACCTGAACTAAATAATAATCATGAATTACAAATAAAAAACGGAAGACATCCAGTTGTAGAATATGTTTCTAATATGGAATATGTATCTAATGACTGTATCATGGACCCATCTATTAATACATTACTTATCACAGGTCCAAATATGTCTGGTAAATCCACTTTCATGCGTCAATTAGCAATTATCATTATCATGGCTCAAATGGGTTCATTTGTACCTGCAGATGACGCTAAATTGCCTATTATAGATAAAATATTTACTCGTATAGGTGCATCAGATGACTTAGTATCTGGTGAATCTACATTCATGGTAGAAATGAAGGAAGCTAGAAACGCTTTAGTAAATGCTACAGAAAACTCTCTTATTTTATTTGATGAACTTGGAAGAGGTACAGCTACATATGATGGTATGTCACTTGCTGAAGCAATACTAAGATATGTTACAGAAAATATAAGATGTAAAACTCTATTTTCAACACACTATCATGAATTAACTGAACTAGAAAAAGAAATACCTTCAATTAAAAATGTACATGTATCAGCACAAGAAGAAAATGGTACATTAACATTCCTACATAAAGTTAAAAATGGCTCTATAGATAAATCTTATGGTATACATGTAGCTAAACTTGCAGGTATGCCAGAAAGTGTCATAAAAGATGCAGATAAAATACTAGCAAAGTATGAATCAATGCCTAAAAAGAAAAAAGAAGAAAACCAAATTCAACTAGCAATGAACTTTGAAGAACCAAAAGAATCTTCTATAGAAAAAGAAATAAGTGAATTAGATCCTTTAAGAATGACACCTCTAGAAGCTCTAGAAACTTTATATAAATTAAAAGAAAAGATAAACAATAAATAAAGACTAGTTTTAACTAGTCTTTTTTGATAAAATATTTATGTTTAAAAAGGAAGTGCATATATATGGCAAGAAAAGATGAAAGAATTAAAGTTATGACTATTCTATATCAAGTAGAAACTTATGAAAACGCTAAGATAGAATATGATTTAGATTCTATAATAAAAGAAAATACTAATAATAAAACAGAGTTTGCTAAAAACTTCGTAACAGGAGTATTAAATAATAAAGAAGAATTAGATACACTAGGTAATAACTACTTAGAAAACTGGACAGTACAAAGATTAGATAGACTAGGAAGAATTATCTATGAAATGGGTTTATATGAATTAAAAAATATGGACACTCCTAAAAACGTTACAATAAATGAATCTGTAGAACTTGCCAAAAACTATGCATCTCCAGAACTTAGTAAAATGATAAATGCTAGTCTAGATAAATATAAAAAAGAATTAGAAAGCTAATATAAATGAATATTAATTATATTTCAGTAACACAAATAAATTTATACTTAAAAAGAATATTTGATGAAAACATTCACTTAAGAAAAATATTTATAAAAGGTGAAATAAGTAACTTTAAAAAGCACTTCTCAGGCCACCTATACTTCACTCTAAAAGATGATAGTTCCAGAATTAATGCTGTAATGTTTAAAACAAACGCATCTAAATTAAAATTTATTCCAGAAGATGGAATGAAAGTATTAATTGAAGGAAGAGTATCAGTATACCCAGAAGGTGGATCTTATCAAATATATGTAGATAAAATAGAACAAGATGGTCTAGGTAATTTATTTATCGAATATGAAAAACTAAAAAAGAAACTGCAAGAAGAAGGTCTATTTGATAAAGAACACAAAAAAGCTATACCAAAGTATCCATTAACTATTGGAGTAGTAACTGCAGAAACTGGTGCTGCAATTCATGATATAACAAGTACTATAAAAAGAAGATTTCCACTTACTACTGTTTATCTATTTCCAGCTCTAGTGCAAGGAAAAGATGCTTCAAAAGACATTATTAAGAAACTAAAACAAGCAGATGATTATAACTTAGAACTAATTATAATTGGTCGAGGCGGAGGTTCTATCGAAGACCTATGGGCATTTAACGATGAAGAACTAGCAAGAGTAATATACAATGCTAAAACACCTATAATATCAGCTGTAGGTCATGAAGTAGACTTTACAATTGCAGACTTTGTAGCTGATATGCGTGCTCCAACACCTACAGGTGCAGCAGAAATGTCAGTACCAGAACTAAGTGATGTCAAAGTATTATTTAGTTCTAAGAAGAATGAATTATATTCTAGAATTACAAACAAACTAGAATTAAACAAAGAAACTTTAACTAAACTAAGTAATTCATACTTCTTAAAAAATCCACTAATGTTATATGAAAATAAATCACTAAAATTAGATGACTTTAATAATAGATTAAATAAATCTATAGACTTAATATTAAAAACTAATACAAATAAAATAAATACATTAAAAGAAAACTATATACTACAAAATCCAAAAGTAATATATGAATCTAAATTAAATACTATTAAAACAAATATTACTTTATTAAATAAGAATATGAATTTAGTAATTAAAACAAATGATCATAAACTACAATATATTATACAAACACTTAAACTAGTAAATCCTCTAAACATATTAGATAAAGGATACTCTCTAGTTAAAAAAGATAATACTATAATAAAAGATATTAAAAATATTAATATAAATGATGAAATTAATATTAAACTAAGTAAAGGCTCTATAAAAGCTACAGTAAAGGAGAAATTAGATAAATGAAAAACTTAACATTTGAAACTGCTCTAGAAAAACTAGAAACAATAATAAAAGAATTAGAAAACGGAGAAACACCTCTAGAAGATGCAATAAAAAAATACACTGAAGCAATGAATCTAGTTAAACTATGTGAAGAAAAACTAGATAAAGCTACTAAACAAGTAAATAAAATAGTAAATGAAGATGGTTCAGTAAAAGACTTTAAAGAAACTGAAGAAAAAGAATAACACTTAAGTTCTACTTAAGTGTTTTTATATACATAAAAAAAGAGTTTAATAATAAACTCTTATAAAGTTAATGCAATAATTGAGCAAGCTACTCCAACAACCATAACAATTAAAGTTGCCCAAGTAACAACAGTTCTAACTTTTTTATTCATTTAAATCACCTTTTCATAAAAAATTTAACATATTTTCCATGACTTGTAAATATTGAATATAATTGATAAAATACTATAGATTAAAAAAGGAGGTATCTTTATGACTAAAGTTATCGTTGGTATGTCTGGTGGTGTTGACTCAGCAGTATCTGCATATTTATTAAAAAAGCAAGGATATGAAGTTGAAGGTCTATTCATGCGTAACTGGGATTCCATGGTAAACGGAGATGTTAAAGGTAATGATACTCTTGATGGAAATATCTGTCCTCAAGAAGAAGACTACAATGATGCTAAAAAAACAGCTGAAATACTAGGTATTAAATTACACAGAGTAGATTTTATAAAAGAATATTGGGATGATGTATTTAAATACTTCCTAGATGAACTAAAACTTGGAAGAACTCCAAACCCTGACTTACTATGTAATAAATATATTAAATTTGATTTATTTAAAAAAGAAGCTAAAAGATTAGGTGCAGATTTTATGGCAACTGGTCACTATGCTAATACTAAAAATAATAAATTATATAGAAGTAAAGACCTAAATAAAGATCAAACATACTTCCTAGCACAAATTTCAAAAGAACAATTAACAGATGTATTATTCCCAGTAGGAAACTTAACTAAACCAGAAGTAAGACAAATAGCTGAAGAAAATAATCTTAACGTAGCTACAAAAAAAGACTCTACAGGTATTTGTTTTATAGGCGAAAGACACTTTCAACAATTTGTATCTAACTATTTAAAGCCAAATCCAGGTGACATAGTAGATGTTAAAACTAAAGAAGTAATAGGAAGACACAAAGGTTTAATGAACTACACCATTGGACAAAGAAAAAATGTAGGTATATCAGGATACACTAAAAGACATTATGTATGTGGTAAAGATGTTAAAAATAATATTTTATACGTTGCATTTGGAGATGATTCTAAGTATTTAATTACAGATGAATGCAAAATTTCACATCTAAATATGATAAGTGATGAAAGGCCAACTAACTGTACAGCTAAATTTAGATATCGTGGTGAAGATTATCCTGTTAATGTTACATATCTAAACGATAACGAAGCAATACTTAAATATCCCGTTGGTGTTAAGTCAGTTACTCCTGGTCAATTCGCAGTATTATACCAAGGTGACGAATGCCTAGGTTCTGGTGTAATTGATCACGTATATAAAAATAACGAAGAATTGTGGTATCTAAAATAGATACCTTCTTTTTTTTATGCTATTATATAAATAATAGGAGTGATTATATGAAAGCCATAGCACCAGAAGTAGACTTAAAATTTGCAGTAATTAAAAGAAATGGTTCTACAGATAAAGAATACATACATAAAGAAAGTGATATCCTACATCAAGAAGCATTCTCAAAATACATAAATAAACACCAAAAAGAAAAAGATATAAAAGAATTAATACAAATACTAATAGAAGAATATAAAGGACTAAATCCTTTTACATTTCAAGCAGCAGAAACAGATTTAGGAAACCTATTGCTAATAAACTTAACTAACTATGAAAGTGAAAATCCAAAGCATATATTTAGTCTATCAATAACAAACGATATAACAGAAGAACAAATAAATAAAATAACAAGTGAAGATTTTAATGAATACTTAAATACATTTGACAATGGATATATAACTTATAATTATAAAAACTCATATGATTCAGAAAATCAATTCATAAAAAAAGAATCGGAAGAAACTTTTAAAAAAGCAATACTAAATATACTAAATAGTAAATCAAATAAAAAAAGCACTAATAATTTACATCCTTAGTTCATTTATTTACTTATACTTGACACTTACTTAGTAAATATCCTATAATTACAATGTAAATAAGAGAGTAGGTATTGAAATGAAAAATTTAAACAATCTATTACAAGAATTAGGAATAAGTAAAGTACATCTAGCAAAATACCTAGGCGTATCTAGACAAATGGTATATAACTATCTAGACTTAGACGATATATCTAAATGGCCAAAAGAAAAGAAAATATTATTATTTAAATTATTAGATATAAATGAATCAAGTGACTTAGATAATATCACAGTTAACACTGATTACTTAATGAATGTAGAAAATCGTCTTAACCAAGGAATAAAAGGTCCTACTGGTTTAGATAGCTTTATTAATATAAAGAACTTAGATAAAGACTCTCAATCTTTATTATCAGATTTAATTAATTTAATAAAAGAATCTCTAGAAGTAGAAGATGATAAAAAAAGAAAAGAAAATTTCCATGCATTTAAATATTTATATGAAATGTTAGAATCAATTGATAATATTCCAGAAATTAAATATATATTTGCATATATGTCTAAAGCAACAGGATTTACTGATCCTAAAGAATTTAAATTCAATGAAGATAAGCAATTCATATTTGAAGCAATTTTATACTCAGCTATAACTATATATCACAATGGTGGTTCATCTAGATCTAAACTAATTGACTACCATAAACGTTTCGAACAAGATATAGATCAAAAGAAAGAAGAAAAATTATCTCGTACAGCTCAATATAACTTTGCATATGCACAAGCACTAAGAGAATTAGGTTATGAATCATTTGATGAAACAAACTACTCAGAAGTACTAGAAAAAATGGCTGAAATAGAATCAAGAAGAACTATAATAGGTGGAAATAACTCTGATAGATATTAATCAGAGTTTTTTAGTGCAATAAACTAGGGTAGAAGAGGGGAAGCATATAATTCTATTACTTAATCAAACATTACATTAAATCTTCTTAAAACGGCTAAAAAAGCCCCCTATTAAGAAATTATAACAATAGAGGAGTACTAATTATTATTTATAAATAAAATACATTTATTAATATTATTTATAATTATCTTTTCTGAATTTGACTTCCCCTATCAAAAACAAAAAATTTTTAGAAGGGGACTTATAACTAAAAAATAATTTGCATCAAACTGCTTTTATAATTAAATTTATATTTATAATTCATTATCTATTTATACTTTATTGCAAATTTTAATTAACATTTAAAATCAAACTTAATAACCATTCATTAATTAAATACTCAATGCAAATTCTAAAAATTATTTTTTAATTAAATGCATAACTAATCGCTTATTTATAATTCGTTGCAAATTTCTAATGCATAAATTTCAACTAAATGCATAATTATTAAGGAAAAGAATATTCGTTGCAAATTTCAAAATGTAAGATTTGCATCCAAGGTGATATATTATCCATATTTTATAAATTTGATGCAAATTTCAAAATAGAGGGCTTACATCTAAATTGCAATATAATGCATAAATACCCATATTTAAGATATTCGATGCAAATTTTGAAATAAGATAAATAATAAGAAATTATTAATTATAAATTAAAAATTAAGTTTTAAAAATAAAATTTCTAAATTAATCTAATAATAACTAATATATATAATAAGTAGTATTAACAATAAATATAATAATTAATTTAATAATACTAAAAATACATATTTTAAAGCTATTATTTGAATATTTATAATTTGAAATATAATTTCCATAATGTACGTTATGTTAACTAAGACTAAAAACAAATAAAAAAGCTAATCAATAGTTAGCTTCTTTACTTTATCATTTTTAACATCTAAACTCATAAGATAATTAGTCATAATGTTTCTAAACTTATAATAGTCATCAGATCTCTCATAATTAAAATAATCTTTGTAATTATTTATAATTCCTAAATCAACTAAATCTATACCTTTAAAGTTTCCATATTCATTTATAATAAAATCTATAATGTAATTAATTTGCTCATCACTAGATAAATCTAACACACCAAATTTACTAGATACAACTTCATTTAAGAAATTTATAACTCCCCCATTTAAATTAATAATTCCAGAAAGACTCTTTTTCTTTCTTTTTTTATTTACTAATTCCATAAACTTACTATTCTCATATAAATCATTTACAGAATCTAAAGTTACATACTGATTAGTTTTAACAATTTCATTAAAACCAAATACATTATATAACCCAGTAGCATAGTAGTATCCTTCCCTACTCTTTCTCCTAGATACGCCCTTTTCTAATTCACTTATTTCAAAACTCTTTATATAAGAATAATTTTCTAATTCCATAAGTAAAGTTCTCATCTTTGTATAGTAAGATAATTCTCTTTTAACATTGTTAATATTAGCTCTAATTTCATCTTCTTTATTAATTTCAAGATTATTATAATTTAATTTAATTCTATTAATCTTTTCATCAAAGCTTGAATTATCATTTGTTACATCATAATAATAGTTAGGTTGATTATCAGGATTATTCTTAGAAAGAATCATATTTCTAAGTTTCTTCTTAGATAATCCGTGCCTTATATAACTAACTTTCTCACTTGTAATAAATGTAGAAAAAATATTAAATAAAACATTTTTATCTTTATATCCTAATAAGGATTCATCTCTTAATAAATACTCTAATAATCTAGGTAAATGTAATACGCCTTCATACAAAGGACTACCACTATATTTTATAAATGCATCATCATATAGTATTTTAAGTAACATATTATTTATTGAATATATTACATTTGTCTCTGAAAAACTTACTGTACCATAATTAATATATTCATTATTTCTATTAATAATATAATTTCTAAAATCATCAATA
>CAMOYX010000011.1 GCA_946630615.1 uncultured Mycoplasmatota bacterium | reverse complement strand
AATTATTTAACAACATTTACTACGTGATTTACTTTATTTAAAGCAATATCCTTAATTTCTTTTGGATGAATAGGTATTGAATTTAAATCATTTAATTCTATCCAATTAAATGTTGCCAACTCTCCTTCTTTACCATAGAATGAGTTTTCTTTTATTTCTTCATTATAAGTAGCTTTATAAACTATATTAATAAAATGAGTTTTATCTTCAAAATCTAAAAACTCTTCACTAATTCCAGCAAACTCAAATTCTAGATTCCAACCTAACTCCTCAAATATTTCTCTTTTTATTGCATCCTTCGATTCTTCAAATTGTCCAACTTTTCCACCAGGTAACATATAAACTTTTCTTTCTAAAGGATGAAATAGTAAAACTTTAGTCTTAGTTTTATCATAAATAATTGCAGAAGTTCTCAATAAGAACTCTATTTTTGTATCCTCGTCTTTAAATTTAACATCTTTCATAATTTACTTTCTTTCTAAAACACACACTGTTTCAACATGCTTAGAATAACTAAACATATCATACAATTTAATACTCATAATATTATAATTATCTAAATTAGTTAAATCTCTTACTAAAGTTAATGGATTGCAAGAAACATAAACTACTATGTCAAATTTATTATCGTTTAAATATCTTACTACGTTACTAGCAAGTCCTGCTCTTGGAGGATCCACAATTACTTTATTATAGCTTTTATCTAATTTTTTAAGTAAATCTTCTACTCTACCAGAATTAAATAATACATTACTTATATTATTATCTTTAGCATTAATAGTGCCTAATAAAGAAGCTTTAGTATTAACTTCTACACCTACTACACTATTAACTAACTTAGCTATTTTTAAACTAAAATAACCAACTCCAGAATATAAATCTAAAACTTTATCATTCTTATTAAATAAACTACTAATATCCTTAGCTATTACTTCAGGTATATAATCATTCACTTGAAAAAAAGAATCATATCTAATCTTATACTTAATATCATCTCTTTTTTCTATAAAATAATCTGTACCATATACTACTTCACCATTTAAAATAATACCTTTTAAATTAACTAAGAATGTTAATTCTTCCCTAAATCTAACATTATCTTTAGTATCTATTATTAACAATACTTCAGATTTAGAATTAACTCTTATAGTTAACTCTCCATTCTTAAATTTAAATAAATCAAAGTTACTAATTATAATATTAGCTTCACTTTTAGCTACCATACATTTTCTAATAGGTACAAATTCATGAGACTCTTCTCTATAATAACCTAGTTTATAGTTTTCTACTTTTAATGTAATCTTATTTCTATACATTAAAACAGGCCTATTCTCTTCAATTGTTATATCTTTATAATTTATACCTTTTCTATCTAAAAGTTCTTTAATTGCTTCTTTTTTAGCTTCTATTGAATCTTTATAATTAATATTCTTATAACTACAACCATCACAATCATAAGGGCAAAATGGTACTACTCTTTTATCACTTTCTTTTAGAATAGAATTAGTTCTAGCTATACTATAAGTCTTTTCATCATGAATTATAGAAGCATCTACTATCTCCCCTGGTAAAGCATTAGAAACAAAGATTGTTTTACCACCAAGTTTAGCTATACCTCTACCTTCATAATCTCTTTTTAATATTTCTAATTCCATTATAATAAATCCTCAAATTCACTATTCTTTTCTTGATTATATTTATCTGTATAAACTACTTTATGATTCTTAATAGCTTCAAGTATTAATTCTTCGTAGTTAGGTATAAGTTTTTCGTACTCATAACATGTTTCAAGATCTGGATTAATTATAGGATGTTCAGGAACAAAGATAGTACAACAATCTTGAAATGGTAAAATACTTGTTTCATAAGTCTTAATTTTCTTAGCAATATCAATGATATCTAACTTATCAAAACATGCTACTGGTCTAATAACAGGCATCTTTATAGTTTCATTAATTACTGACATTGAATCAAGTGTTTGACTTGCTACTTGTCCTATAGATTCACCATTAACTAATACCTTACATCTATTTCTATGAGCTATCTTAGCACTTATTCTATACATCATACGTCTCATTATAGTTATTAAATATTCATTTGGAATATTCTTATATATTTCTTCTTGTATCTTAGTAAAAGGAATAACATGTACTTTAATTGGCATTCCAGCATAACTTGCTAGAATACTAGCTAAATTAATTACTTTGTTTCTTGCTTCATCACTTGTATGAGGAGGAGAATCAAAGTAAATACATTCTAGTTTTACACCACGTTTCATTGCAAGGTAACCTGCAACAGGAGAATCTATTCCACCTGAAAGCATTAATAATCCTTTACCAGCTACTCCAAAAGGATATCCACCAACACAAGGATATGATAAAGCATATATATATGATTTATTATCTCTTATTTCAACGTGAATTATTACTTCAGGATTATGTACATCAACTTTTACATTTTCTTTATTCTTAAGAACAACTCCACCAAGTATTCTACTAACTTCTAAACTAGTTAAAGGATACTTCTTAAAGCCTCTTCTAGTTTCTACTTTAAAAGTATTAAATTGCATATCTTTAGTTACTTTAATAATAGAATCTTTCATTACTTCTAAATCGTTATTATCAAGTTCATATCCAATTTCTACTTCATGAATACCAAAAGTATTAGAAATAATATCTATACATTTGTGATAATATGTTTCATCTACAGTTACAAACATTCTACCTTGATCATATTTAATTTCACAATCTATGCCTTCTAATCTTAATTTAAGATTCTTATATAGAGTTTTAATAAACATATCTATATTACCTTTTTTAGTATTTAACTCAGCATATTTAATAATTAATAATTTTTTCATAGTCTTCTCCCTTACATGACAAAAACTAGTTTTATAAACTAGTTTTTCTTATTTAGTTTCTTTATATCAGAAGAAATATCTTTAAGTAATTTAATCATTTCATCTTCTTTAGATGGTTTAGCTTCTTCTTTTGCTTCTTCTTTTTCTTTTTCTTTCTTAAGTTTTTTATCAGCTACATCTTTTGCTTTATTCATAAACTTAACAACTAAGAATAAAGTAAATGCTACAATTAAAAAATCTATAACATTTTGAATAAATAAACCATATTTAACATTAGCACTACCAATAGTTAGTGATAAGGAAGTAAAATCATAACCACCAATTAACATACCTACTATAGGCATTAAAATATTATCTACTAATGATGAAACAATCTTTTGAAATGCTGCACCAACAATAACACCGACAGCAAGGTCAATAACATTTCCTCTCATTATAAATTCTTTAAATTCCTTAATCATATAAAAGTTCCTTTCTAAAACATATTCTACATTATTTTATCTTTTAATTAAAGAATAATTTACTTTTGTATTTATTTCATCTAATAATTCTGATGTAATTGGAATAGTAGGAATATCGCACATTAAACTTCTTAAAGCTTCAATAAGTTCATGTCCTACGCCTAACATACTTAACCTTTCTAAATACATAAAATATATTTCTCTATCAAATGTATAAGATTTTTGTTCTGATAAAGTATTTAAAAGCATAAATGCAAATTGTAAATACATTGTATCTATACTAGGTTTATATAATAGTTTATTAGGGTCTGTTCTTTCATCTAAAGGATATTTATTTAAACCTTTAATTGCATTACAAATAGATAAGTATTTAGAATGAAATGGTATTGTATTAAATAAAGAAGCACTATCCATATCTACAGCTCTAATTATTTGATCTTCTTGGTCTTTAATAAAGTTAGCAGACTGAATATCACATAAGAAAAAATTATCTTTAGTTTCATAAACACTTAACATCTTATTAATAATATTTAATACTTCTTTTAATAAATATATTTTATATTTTAATCCTACCTTTTTATTCTCAAGTAAAGTAATTACATTAGTATTATTATCATAAAAAGGCATTTTAAAGCCAACAATTTGCTTATTAACTCTAACAATTTGTTCAGGCATAACAAGTTCAGGAATATTAATTGTATCTCTATATTCTATAAGGCGTTCTAATAATTCTCTTTTTTTCTCTAATTCACTTTCCTTATCACTAAAGAATATTTTTATTAATTTCTTTTGATTCTTTTTATTACCGACAGTCTCATAATAAATATATTGCCTAGACTCAGTAGACGGAACCCTACTAGGTAATTGTAAAGGTTCTAAGTTCTTTTTAAAGTCATGGTTATTAAAATCTAAGTATTCCATTTACATTTCCCCCTTTTGTAAATGAATAATTGTACTAATTATATTATTTTTGCAACTATTTGTCAAAATTTAAAGCAAAAAATAGATAGACATAAGTCTATCTATTATAAATCCCATTTAAAGTTTAATACTTCATCTAAGTCTTTTCCTGTTTCTCTTATATATTCTTTATGTTTTTTTAGTTCTTCCTTACAGTAATTCTCTAACTTAGCAGTATCAAAATTTGGTAAATATTCTATAGCTTTTAAAGCTAAGCTAAATCTATCCATTCTATTTAATACTCTCATATCAAATGGAGTAGTAATATTTCCTTCTTCTCTATAACCTCTTACATGTAAGTTCTTATTTGTTCTCTTATAAGTTAATTCATGTATTACTTGAGGATATCCATGGAATGCAAACACTATTGGTTTATCTTTAGTAAATATGTAATCATATTCTCTATCAGAAATACCATGTGGATGTACTGAAGATGGCATTAGTCTTGTTAAGTCACATACATTAACTACTCTAACCTTTAAGTTAGGAATATATTTTCTAAGTAAAGATGTAGCAGCAATTACTTCTAAAGTTGGTTCAACCCCAGCAGCAGCCATTACTATATCTGGTTTGTTATCTAAATCATTTGAAGCAAATCCAAATATACCTAAACCTTTTTCAGTGTGTCTAATTGCTTCATCCATAGTTAACCATTGTGGTCTTAAATGTTTTGATGCCACAATTAAATTAACATAGTTTTTAGTACCAAGACAGTGTTTAACTGTAGCAATTAAAGTATTAGTGTCACATGGTAGATATACTCTTCCAATAGAGCTTTTCTTAGTTAATATGTGATCTATAATGCCTGGATCTTGGTGAGTATAACCATTGTGATCTTGTTGCCATACATAGCTTGTAGATATTAGATTTAAAGAAGCTATTGGTTTTCTCCACTTAATTTCATTAGCCATCTTAATCCATTTAGCGTGTTGACTAATCATTGAGTCTACTACTCTAATAAATGCTTCATATGAATGGAATAAACCATGTCTACCTGTAAGTAAGTAACCTTCAAGTAATCCTTCACAAACATGTTCAGATAAATATCCATCCATTACTCTACCGTCTTGTGCTAAGTATTCATCACTAGAGTATGTTTTTGCATCCCAAACTCTATTAGTATAATTAAATACTTCATTTAATCTATTAGATAAAGCTTCATCTGGTCCAAATATTCTAAAGTTATCTTTGTTCTTTTTAACTACATCGGCTAAGTATTTACCAAGGTTACGCATATCTTCCGAGTCTTTTTCTCCAGGGTAATTCACTTCTACTCCATAGTTATCTAAGCTAGGTAACTTTAATTCTTTTAGAAGTTCTCCACCATTTGCATATGGTGTAGCACTCATTTGTTTTTCTTTTCTTGGAATAAACTTAGTATATTTTTGATGTAAGTTACCAGCTTCGTCAAATAACTCATCTGGTTTATAGCTTAGTAACCAATCTTCTAATAATTTTAAGTTTTCTTTATTGTCTTCTGATACTTCAAATGGTATTTGATGAGATCTAAAGCTTCCTTCAATTTGTTTACCATCTATTTCTTTAGGTCCTGTCCAACCCTTTGGAGTAACTAAAATTATCATTGGCCAAATAGGTCTTTCAAGTACATTGTTATTTCTTGCATTATCTTGGAAAAATTTTATTCTTTCAAAAGATTCATCTAAAACTTTAGCCATAGCTTCATGTAAAGCTTCATTAGTTTCACCTTCAACTACTATTGGATAATATCCATAACCTTTAAATAAATCTAATAATTCTTTTCTAGAAATTCTAGATAAAATTGTAGGATTAGCTATTTTATAACCATTTAAATTAAGTATAGGAAGTACAGCACCATCATTCTTAGCATTAATAAACTTATTTAAATGCCAACTAGTTGATAAAGGTCCAGTTTCAGCTTCACCATCACCTACTATACAAGCACATATTAAATCTGGATTATCTAACACTGCTCCATATGCATGAACAAGTGAGTAACCAAGTTCTCCTCCTTCATGAATAGAGCCAGGTACTATTGGACTAACATGTGAACCTGTACCACCAGGAAATGAGAAGTCCTTAACAAACTTTCTTAATCCTTCACTATCATTTGTATATTGTTTGTATCTATCCCTATAAGTACCTTCTAAAAAAGAATTACAAACCATACTTTCTCCAGCATGACCTGGACCAATCACAAGCATTACATCCTTATCAGTCTTTACTATTTCTCTATCTAAATGAGCATATATAAAGTTTTGAGCTGGTGCACTGCCAAAATGTCCTACTAATCTATTCTTAATATCTTTTAATTCTAGTTTTCTCTTTAATAAAGGATTATCCTGTAAATATAACATAGCTACACTTAAATAATTTGCAGCTCTAAAATATCCATCTAATACATTTAATTCTTGTTTACTAATAGCCATAGTAATCCCTTCCTATTCTTATACCTATTATAAGTATACTAAATTAGAGTAAAAAAGAAAAGAAAACCTATAACATAAGTTACAGGTTTTTTTAGTTTAAACTAAGTCTTTTATAAACTTCAGCAAAAGCATCTATAAATCTAGTTATTTCATCAGTTGTAGTTAAATAACTTAAACTAATTCTTAAAGTAGAACTTGCTCTTTCCCTATCATTATATAAAGCCATGATAGATGTTGAGAAGTTTCCGGATGAACATGCAGTATTAGTAGAAATATAAATGTCATATTCTTCTAAAGCATGTAAGAATGTTTCAGCTTTAATACCTTTTAAAGATATATTTAAAATATGTGGAATACACATCTTAGAATGATTTATCATTACATTCTCATATGTAGATAAATTCTCAATTAATCTATCATTTAATCTTTTAATAAAGCTTTCTCTTTTATCTAAATCATTTACACATAATCTAATAGCTTTAGCAAAACTAACTATTAAAGGTAATGGAGGTGTTCCAGGATTTAACATATTAGATTTACCTGATCCATATAATAAAGGTTTAATACTAACTCTATTAGATGCATATAAAAGTCCTATACCCTTAGGTCCATATATTTTATGTGCAGAAAATGTTGCTAAATCTACATCATGTAAATTAACTGGTACTTTACCAAGTGCTTGAGTCATATCTGAATGGAATATTGTATTTGGATTACCTTTTCTAATTACTTGTCTAATCATTTTTAATGGTTGTCTAACGCCAGTTTCTGAGTTAACTGACGCTATTGAAACTAAAATAGTGTCTTCTTTTATTAATCTTTTTAAATCATCAAAATCAACTAAACCATCACTAGTGTTCTTTACATAATCTACTATAAAACCTTGAGTTTCTAAATAATTACAAATTGCATATATTCCAGGATGTTCTAATTGACTTACAATTATATGTTTACCTTTTCTTTCATTTGCAAGTGCAACTCCTATTAAAGCAAAGTTATTAGCTTCTGTAGCAGATGAAGTAAATGTAAGTTCATCTTCCATTACTCCGAATGTTTCAGCTATTTGCTTAATTGATGCATTCATTAAAGCTTTAGATTTAGTTCCAAGTCCATGAATACTATTAGCATTACCAGGAAAATCTCTAGTAGCTCTAATATAACTTTCTAATACGTCATATGATACAGGTGTTGTAGCACTATAATCTAAATAAATCATATATTGATATCATCTCCTAAAAGAATACTTTCTATTTGTTTCCAATCTAAAACTCTTGTTATTCCATTACTATCTAGTTCTTCAAATGAATACTTTCTATTATGCATGTGATCTAGCAGTAACTTAATCTTACCATAACCTTTTAAATTTCCAAACTTATCATCTATTTTAATATCACACATTATTATATCTTTAGCACTTGTTAATACTATATGTTTAGGATTAATAAATGGTAAGTTCTTTCTTATCCAACCATATTTATATGATGCCATGATTTTACTTTTCATGGGTCTACGTTTATCTACAAATGCAGATACTATATATACATCAAATTTATCATTTAACTTCTTTATAACTTCTATAGCATCTGGCATAACTGTAGCATAATCATAAACATTTATGTTTTCATAAAACCAATCTAAGAATCTATCTTTAGTTTTAGGATCTAATACATCTTCAACAAAATATGTATCAATATCTTCATATTTATAATTAGTATTTAAATATTGATTTACTACTTCAAGATATCCTGGTGAAACGATCGTCTCATCAAGATCAATCATCACTTTTAATTTTTCCATTATTTATAATCCTCTAGTAATTTATCATAGACATTAGGTTCAAGAATAGAAACAGCTTGTATAGCGCTCTCTAAACTCTTCTTGTAATCTCCTTTGTTAAATTCTCTTTCTGCTTTTAATAATCCAGATGCCAACTCTTGATTTATAGGTCTATATCTGTTGCCATAAATAATAGTAGCTTCAGCCATCTTAGCTGATTTAACCATCTCTCTTGCATATTGATTAACCTTAAGTACTAAATCTCTAGCTGTATCTACTCTAGTATTTAATATTTTTATAGACATTGGAGTCTTTTCTAATTCACTTATAATATTAGCAATACCTTCAAATGCTTCAGATAATTCTACATAATATATGTTAGGAATAAATGGTAATTTATAACTTCTTACTTCTAACTTAGTATTATTAAGAATTTCTTTCATTTCTTCTAGTTGTTCACGGGCTCTCTTTTCATCTTCTTTTAAGCTTCCTAGTGTTTGTAGTGCTAAGTTTAACTTTTCTTCAGTTCTAGATACTTTTACTCTTAATAGTTCCATTTCTTTTTCTAAGTGAGTATATGATGCTGATTTAGCTCTAGACTCCTCAATCATGTCATCATATTCTCCACGATATGATGCTAATTCTTCTTTTATTTCATTAACTACTTCTACTTCACTATCATCTAAGTCATAAGCATATTTAATATCTTTTAATTTCTTTAACAAAGTATCATTAATCTTAGTTAATTTACTAATCTTAAGTAGAATACTTTGTACATTAGATGAAAAGTTCTTTCTTGCTTTAACTTCTTTTTCTAAAGCATCCATTATCGAATCAAAATAATCTGTAATAGTTCTTAGTTCTAATAAAGAATCTTCTATATTTAATACATTTAATCTTTGGAATATATCAGTTATCTTTTTAGAAGTTTCATCAATGTTATAACCTATTTTTAAATAATCTAAGTTATAGCCATCTTTTTCCATCTTTTTAGATACCTTTAATACATCTTCTATTTTCTTAGGTAATACATTTTTACCCATCGAAATAATTAAAGGAGCTTCATCAGAAACTAAAGATAAATTACCAATTAAATCATCTAAACCTTTAACAATCTTAGGCACTTCTTGATAACTTCCAGCTTCCATAGCTATTTCAAATGTTTTAAATAGTTTATCTACATTTTCAAATTGTAATTCAAGTGGATCAGAAATAAGAGTATATTCACTTGTATGAGTTTTATATTTAGTTAAGATATCACGATAATTAGATTTTAATCTTGTTATAACAGCTCTATTCTTTTCTTCAGATAAAGTTATTTCTTTTATATCTAATAGTAGGTTATTAGATTTTACTTTTCCATAGTAAATATCTAGTTCTATTGTAGGAATTACTTTTCTTAATGATTTTAAATCACCTTTAGAAAATAATTCTTCAGCTTCAATTAAACTATCAGTTATTTTAGAAATATCTTCTTCTTTTAGTTTATTAAATCTATCTTGAAAACCATTTAATACTTCTTTCATATTTTCATTCTTTATTAATGGTTCTACTTTATTTAACTCAGCAATTAAAGAAGCACTCATGATTAGATTCTTGTCACGTTCTAAAGTATCTAGTTTTTTTCTATAACGATTTTTCTCTTTAGTATCCATAGTTTTTAAAACTACATTTAAGATAATTATAGTTATAAAATAATAGGCTACGCCTATGGCGATTAATATTTCCCTACTCATCTAATCATCCTACTTTCTCATTCTAATTAATTTTATCATATTTTTTCAAATGATAATAGTAGAGTTACACTAAAATATAAAAAAACAAATCAATTATGATTTGTTTTTAGTTTAGTTAAAGTTTTGCATTAATACTTCTAAAGCATTTTTAATGTCTTTAGCACCACCATTAACTCCCTTAGTAATTAATTGTACATTAGGATAAGAAAGTACTTTAGTAACTGCATCAGGATCTTCTTCTCCACTTAATACTAATACTGGTACTTTATTAAGTAATCCTTGTTCATTCATTTTTTCTAATACTTCCATACCATTAATACCAGGCATATTAAGATCTAAAATTAAAGCATTTATTTTTATAGCGTTAGTAGAAAGTATTGCAAGTGCTTCAATACCATTATGCATCTTTATTACATTATACTCATTAGATAATACCTTACCAATAAAGTTAGTCATTAAATTACTATCATCAACAACCAATACATTCTTTTTATTCTCTTCAAGTTCTAATAAACTTGTATCAATCATATTATCCATATACATACCACCTTGATTAAATTGTAACATATTACAATTTTTAAAGCACGAAAAAACTTCTCTATAAAGAGAAGTTAATATCTAAAATGGTGGCTCGTCGGGAGCTCGAATCCCGGACCCTCTGATTAAAAGTCAGATGCTCTACCAACTGAGCTAACGAACCAGAAAAATGGCTGCCTCGGCTGGACTCGGACCAGCGGAATGTCAGAGTCAAAGTCTGATGCCTTACCACTTGGCTACGAGGCAAGTTGTCAAAATAAAAAAAGTGGTGGAGAGGCATGGATTCGAACCATGGAACCCGAAGGAACAGATTTACAGTCTGCCGCGTTTAACCACTTCGCTATCTCTCCAAAATTAAATGGTGCCGAAGAAGGGACTCGAACCCCCAACCCACTGATTACAAGTCAGTTGCGCTACCAATTACGCCACTTCGGCAAAAAAATGGTGGGCGATTACGGACTCGAACCGCAGACCCTCTGCTTGTAAGGCAGATGCTCTAACCAACTGAGCTAATCGCCCAACTTTCGTTGACACTTAAAATACTAACAAAATCAGTATTGAATGTCAATGAAAAATTTACTTTTTTTTCTATTTATTTTAATTATTTAATATATAAAAAAGGACAAATATTCATTTGCCCTATATTATAACTAGTTAGTTTATTTTTCTTGTATAAAAAATCTATCATACCAAACTAGAAAACAGAAAATATTATATATTTCTCTACCATGATTAATATTGTTATCATGATGATCTGTTAATAGTTTTAAAATATAAGCTTTATCAAAGAATAAAGATACATATTCTTTTTCAAAATAAGATTTAACTATCTTATAGTATTTATCAATTCTAAGCCATTTAGAAAATGGTACAGGAAAACCTAGTTTTCTTCTCTTAGACCATTCTAATGGTAATTCTTCCTTTGCTATATCTCTAAATATATATTTAGTTTCTTTGTTTTTTACTAAATATTTATTAGGTATAGTTCTAGCATAATTAAATACATCTATATCCATCAAAGGTGTTCTAAGCTCTAAGCTATGAGCCATACTCATTTTATCTGCTTTAAGTAATATATCTTGAGGTAACCAGAAATGATAATCTATAAACATTTTCTTTGTTAAATCATCTTCATTTTTAACTTTATCATAGTATGGTTTTAATATATCAGTTATAGTTTCATCATTTCTTAAGTTTGGAGCAAGTACTCTATTTGCTTCATCTTCTTCCATAAATGATCCATGACCAATATAGCTTTCCATAAATGTTCTACCATACTTAATAATTGTATTTCTACCTGGGAAATGTGGTAGCTTCTTACAAATATTACGGTTAAATTTTCTTAATCCTAAAGGTAGTTTTAAATACATCTTTAAAAGAGTTGGATCGTTATACTCATTATAACCACCAAACATCTCATCGCTACCCTCACCAGATAAAACTACTTTAACATGTTCACTAGCTAAATCAGATAAGAAATAAAGTGGTACAGTTGAAAGGTTAGCGTCTGGTTCATCTGTATGATATTGAATAGTTGGAAGTGCATTAAAAAAATCATCAGCACTTATCTTTTTTCTATAGTTTTTAATATTTAACATATCAGATAATTCTTTTGCATAACTAGTTTCATCAAAACCTTCATAAGAAAAACCTACTGTAAATGTTTTATCAGGTAAACTCTTGCTTACAACATAAGAAGAATCAACCCCACCAGAAAGATAAGCTCCTACTTCTACATCACTTGTCATTTGGTGATACTTAACACTTTTCTCTAAAGTGGTACGTAATTCTGATTTAATCTCTTCATAACTCTTTTTATTATTCTTTTTATCAAATGATATTTCAAAGTATCTTCTAATATCTAACTTACCATCTTTATAATGAAAGTATTCTCCAGGTTCAAGTTTATAAACATTCTTAAAGAAAGTCTCTTTTTTAACTCCGTATTGAAATATTAGAAACATTTTTAATCCATCAGTATTAACTTCTTTTTTAAAGTTTGGATGTTCTAAGAAAGATTTAATTTCAGAGCCAAACATAAATTCATCATCAGTTAAATAATAATAGAAAGGTTTAATTCCAAAGTAATCTCTTGCTCCTACTAAATCATTATTCTTTTTATCATATATTACAAATGTAAACATTCCTCTTAGTTTTTTAAATATAGCATCTTTATAATGAATATAACCATTAAGTAATACTTCTGTATCACATTTAGTTTTAAATGTATATCCTTCACTCTCTAAATCATTTCTAATTTCTTGATAGTTGTAAATTTCACCATTAAATATAATTACAAAATTACCATCATCTGAATACATTGGTTGAGCACCTAAAGAAAGATCTAAGATTGATAATCTTCTATGTCCTAAACCAACATTACCATCTGCAAAGTATCCATCTCCATCTGGTCCACGATAAATTATTCTATCAGCCATCTTCTTTAATATAGCTAACTTATCATCTTTTTTCTTCTTATCGACAAATCCTACAATTCCACACATATTATTCCTCCCAATAGCTGTTTTTATATTCCTTATTATAATGCCATAGTCTTTTTCTTAACATTAAAAATCTTTTAATACTTGTATCTTTCTTATAGATCATTGGAGATACTCTACTCCCCCACATACCTAAAGCTTCCCTTATAAACTCTTTATTTACTACATATTTCTTAATAATATTCTTAGGTACAAATGATAGTAATACTTTTTGATTTAATTCTCTATATTCTAACTTTTTATTTAATACTAAATCATCCATTAAAACTTCTACTAAATTAGCTCCCATTGGAGTTAAGTAATATGAACATCTTCCTTGTCTAGCATTTATTTCCAATACCTTAAAAGTATTATCTCTATAGTCATACTTCATATCAAATTCATAGAATCCATTCATTCCTAATTCTTCCATGAATTTAATAATAGACTCTCTCATTTCTTTAACTGGCCCATTATATAAATTTAAGCCATTAATTAAACATGCAGCATTACCTACCATACTACGAGTTCTCTCTTGTATACCAATCTCAGCAAATGATAATAACTTAACTTTTTTATCTTTACCTACATAACAAACTGCATCATATAAATAAGAATCATCTCCAGGAATGAATTCTTGTAATATTAATCTATCATCATATCCAGATTTCTTGATAATAGAAATAATTCTTTCACATTCTTCTTTATCATTTACTTTATATATTTTATTTTTACCTTCAAAACTTAAATGATTATAAATAACTACATTAGCAGGTTTAATTACTATAGGATATTTCATATTTGGTATCTTATTGTCTTTTAAAACATCTAAATAATAAGTAGAAGGAAATACTAAACCCTTACCTTCATAAGTCTTATAAAATAATTCTTTATTAGTAAGTGTATGTAACACCTTACTATCTTGATTAGCAAATATTAAATTATCTTTTAATTTATCTTTATTGCTTGCTAAAAACTCTGAATAAGTCTCATTAGTAGATATTACTAATATCTTATAATCTTTATTATTAGTAGCGTATAGATTTAACGCTTTAACAAACTCTAATTCATCCCATAAAGGTTTATATTCAATAGTTAATATATTTGTATATTTAGTAAAAGAAAGCTCTCTAGTGCCAATTAAATGTGCTTTTTTATTATATGCTTCATGATAGCATCTAGCCATGTAATATGCATTAGCGTCACTTCCTAATATTAAACATTTAATATTATCCATATAAATACCTCCTAATAGTTTATTTCTTCTTTTTTATCTCCATTTTTATGAATTCTTAAAACTCTATTACTTATATTATTAAATATATGATAACTAGATAAATGAGTATTATTCTTAACTTCATTTATAGATATATTATCTCCAAATATCTCTACTTTATCTCCTATGCTAGGTTTATCTATACTAAACACCATTAACATATCCATAGAGTCCCCTACTATCTTACATTTCTTGTTATTTAAATAAACATACTTAAATGATTTATCTACTCCATCAGCATAACCTATTGGTAATGTTGCAATATAACCATCTTCCATTAATTTGTTTATTCCATAACCTACTAATTCGTCTTTATTAACTTTTCTTACACTTATTACTTCACTATATAAACTAAATGCAGTATTAAGTTTTAAATCATTTTCTAATATAACATTTGTAATGTTATATTTCTTTTGCTTTCTTTCTAATTTGAATTTATTAATAAATCCTTTAATACCACCTTGTAATTTAGTACTTTGACTAAATCCATACATGATAATACCTAGTCTTACTCCGTTTTCTATTTCTAACTTAGGATGTTTAACAAGTGTCATACTTCTATTTAAATGTACAATAGGAATACTTTCTAAATCTATACCACTTGTTATATCTAAGAATCTTTTTATTTGATTATTATAGTAAGGGTCAGTTATACCATTAGTACCAAAGTGAGTATATACCCCTTCTACTAATATATTCTTATTTTCACTTAATAGTTTATACGAATCAGATAATTCTTTAGCTTTAGTATATCCAATTCTATGCATTCCAGAATCAACTGCTAAATGTATTTTTAAAGTATTAAATAAATCATGTTCTAATAACTTATTAACATAGTCAATTGAGTCTATTGTAATAGTAAACTTATTATTAATTGCATCATCTATTAAATCTAATGAGATAGGTTCTAATATTAAAACTGGAATTCTACTATCGTACTTTCTTACTTGTAAAGCTTCTTCTAAGGAAGATACACAAAGATAATTAACTCCACCTTTAATTAAATCTTTAACTATTCTAATACCATGATGATATGCATTATTCTTAACTACTCCAAAATAATATTTGTAACTAGGATACTTAGAAATAATTTCTTTAACATTATTTTCTAATACATTTCCATCAATTAAAGCATAAGTTCTTCTTTGCATTAAAACACTTCCTTTATATATACCTAATATTATAACAAATAATATAAAACTATTACTATAAAGAGCTTATTACTTGACTAATTAAGTAAAAGAGCTTATTAATAAGCACATGGAATTAATTAAAGTTAAAGGTTATACCTTATCAGATGAACAAACTATACCTATCATAAATAATGATAAGTATGAATTAATAATCGCGGGTGCTGGTTCGGGTAAATCTTTAATGTTAGTCGGAAAAGTTAAATATTTGCTAGAAAAATGTCTATTTAAGCCTAACGAAATATGTTGCTTAACTTTTACTAATGAAGCAGTTAATAGCCTTAAAAATAAAATTAAAGAAGAAACTAATATAGATATAGAAGTTTATACATTTCATAAACTAGCTTTAAATATATTAAAGAAATCAAATAAAAGCTATGAAATAATAGATCCTAATACTTTAAGTAATATTATAGATATGTTTTTTAATACTAAATGCATGAATAATAAATTACTTATTAATTATTTATATAAATACTATAAGATCAGATTTATAAACAAAGAAAAAAGATTAAATAATATAATCAACTCTAATAAAATTAATAAGTTAAAAAAGAATATTCATTCTTTTTTAACTTATATTCTTAGTAGTGATATTTCTTTTCCAAATATTAATAAATTAGATATACCACTTATTCTTTCATACGCTATATATAACATTTATATAAGTGAATTAAATAGTAGTAACTACATAGACTTTAATACAATGCTATCTAAAGCTAAAGATATAATAGATAATAAAAAATTATCTATACCATATAAAATATTTATAGTAGATGAATTTCAAGACACCTCTAAACCTAGATTTGATTTTCTACTATCTTTATCAAAAGTAAATGACGCATACCTAACATTCGTAGGTGATGACTTTCAATCAATATATGGATTTGAAGGTACTAATCTAGATTTATTTATAAATCTAAATAAATACCTAGATAATTTAAAAATATATTACTTAAATAAAACATTTAGAAACTCAAATGAACTAATACAAGTTGCTGGATCCTTTGTTATGAAAAACTCTTATCAAATTAAAAAGAATCTAATAAGTGATAAAAGAATTAAATACCCTATAGAAATAATATACTTTAGTAATTATAAAACTATACTAAACAAAGTATTTAAACTAATTCCTTTAAATAAAGAAGTTATGATTCTAGGAAGAAATAACTATGATATAAATAAATTTAATTTATATAATATCAAACATAATTATAAGTATTATACAGTACATAAATCTAAAGGTTTAGAAAGTGACTATGTAATACTTATAAACATGCAAAACTCTATGCATGGATTTCCAACAAAAATAAATAATAAACTCTTAGGCCTAGTTAAAGATAAAGAATCATACCCATATGAAGAAGAAAGACGACTATTCTATGTAGGACTAACAAGAACTAAGAATAAAGTATATATACTAGTAAATAGAAATAATCCATCTGTATTTATTAAAGAAATAAAAAATAATAGAAGTGTTAAGATAAGACACTTCTATTAAAAACTCTCAACAAAAAATAACAAAATTATTGTTTTACTCACCTCCCTAAATAATATAGTTAGGTAATTATAATAAGTAAAACAAGTATTACTTGTTTTACTTTATTTACAATCTGTCTTAGTATTAAAAGACAGCAACTCTTTAGGATTAACCTGATATAACTTACATATTCTTATAAAGTTCTCAAGTGACATCCCACCTCCATGTTCCCATAAAGACAAAGCTTGAGGTGTTACATATAGCTTCTTACTCACTCTTAAAATACTATATCCTTTATTTAATCTAATTCTTTTAATATTCTTTCCTAATAATTCCAACTCTTCCATATTACTCCCACACTAAAAAAAACTAGTCCTCAAATAGTTGACTAGTTTTAATATTTAAAAATTTAGATATTAAAGCAAGCATACGAAATCCTACTCCGTAATGCCCATTTTCAATCATAGAAATATAAACTACAGAACAGTTTAAATATTCTGCTAGCATTTCTTGAGTATAACCTCTCATATTTCTATACTTACAAATATTCTTACCTACAGTTAGTTTTAAATCATCGGTTAAATGTTTAATCTCTTCTTCATTCATTTTTCTATCACAATTTAAGTCTACTTTTTAAAGTATAACTTTAACATAAAGCAAGACTTTAATATTAGAGATTAAAAAAAAAGATGCTATAAGCATCTTTTAATATAAACTATAATTCTTTACCACAATTTTGGCAGAACTTAGCAGCAGCAACATTCTTAGTTCCACATTGACTACAGAATTTTGCAGGACCTTCAGCAACACCTACAACTCCAGCCTGAACAGTGTTATTTACTGCATTCATCATATTAGCTCCTTGGTTTTGAGCAAATCCCATACCCATGAAACCTGTCATAGCACCATTAGAATTATTTGCAGCATTCTTCATAGCTTCAGCAGAAGCAGCAGCCATAGTACCAGCCATGTTATTAGCATAAACATTACCCATAGCCTTAGTTTGATCAATTTGAGCAATTCTTTCTTTAGAAGATTCACTAGCATTTACTCTTAATGCAACGTCAGTTACAACGATACCATAATTTTCATGCCAATCACTATTTAATAATGTGTTCATTTTATCAGTTACTTCTGATTTATAAGCTTGAACAGCATTAAATGAAATATTCTTTTCAATCATTAATTGAGCAATTGCTTCACTAACTTTTTGAGCAAATTTACTCTTTAAGATATTTCCAGCTTCTGAAGAGAAAATATCATTAAAAGTTAAAGATTCACCTGGCATAGAACCAACTACATTAAATACTAATGTTGCTGGATCATCAACTTTAATTGAATATTCACCATTATAAGTAATTTCTACTGAACCATAATTTGGATCAGATACTATTTCACTTTGTTGAGAGCCAAATGTTAAACCTGGAATCATTTTAATATTAACATAGTAAACTCTTTGATCTTTAGCAGTAGCACCACCAAAAGTTATACGACTACCAATCTTTTTAATACTATCTTTAATACCATTCCAAACTCCACCAGTAAATATAGATGGTTCTGTTGAATTATCATAAGTAAATTCACCTTCTTCAGAAGAGAACTCAGTAATCTTACCATTATCAACAATCATCATTGCCATACCCTTAGGTACTACAATAACACTACCTTTAGAGATTACTCCTTCACTTGGATTTGTATTAGCACTTCCATGATGTACTACTCCTCTTTGAATAATTACATCATTTCTTGTTTCAGGACATGTTACATACTCTTTAAATTGATCACCAATTACAGAAGATGTTGCCCCTATAGCAGCTTTAATTAAGCCCATATTCTTTCCTCCTTAAATGTGTTTTCAAATGGAATGCATTATTATTCCACTCTTAAGT
>CAMOYX010000010.1 GCA_946630615.1 uncultured Mycoplasmatota bacterium | reverse complement strand
ACTTTCTTTGTTACTTATTTTCATATTGTAAATAGAAATAAAAATACATCTTCTTATGTTAATGAAAATATCAATATTAAAGATAAACAAGAATATATAAAGGAATTAAATAATTTAAATCCTGATATTATTGGTTATGTAGATATTTTAGGTACTAATATAAGTTATCCAGTTTTATATTCTGATACTTATGATTATTCAAACCATGATATGTATCATAATACTAGTGAAGATGGTAGTGTATTTATAGATAAGTATAATAATTTAAATCCAAGAGATACTAATCTATTAATATATGCTCATAGTTCTAAAAATAGTTCTAAGTTTTATGATTTAAGTAAGTATAAAAATAAAGATTATTATACTAGTCATAAAACATTAAAATACTATACTTTAGATAGTGTAGAAACTTATGAAGTTATAGGTGTATTTAATTCATATGTTTATGAAGTAAATGATAGTAATTTTAAATATTATAAATTTTATAATGCAGGAGATGTAGCTACTTATGATTATTACATTAGTAATGTTAAAAGTAAGTCTTTATATGATATTAATTTAACTGCTAATTATAAAGAAAATTTAATAACTTTATCTACATTAGATTATCATGATAATGGAAGAATGGTAGTTGTATTTAAAAAGATTAAATAGTTAATAAAAGCTAGAGGAATTCTAGCTTTTATTATGTTATAATTATTAATAAGAAATGAGGAGTTATATGAAAAAAGATGAATTAGATACTAAGAGTTTGAATGAAGTAATTGTATTATCTAAAAAAATATTAAATGTATTCTTTATAGTATTAATATTTGCTTTGATATTTATTGGAGCAAGAGGATTAATTGATTTTGGAATACTTAATTTTTTAGGAGGAGTATTAAAGGTATTATCTCCATTGTTTATTGGATTTGTACTTGCTTGGATATTTAATCCAGTAGTAACTAGATTAGAAAAAAGAAAGGTACCTAGATTTTTAAGTACTGTATTAATTTATGCTGTCTTACTATTAGTAATAGTATTATTTATACGTTATTTAGTACCTACTATTTATACTCAAGTACAAAGTTTAGTAAATAACTTACCATCTATGTTAGATGGATTAGAAAGCTTAATTAATAAGATTTTAAATGGATTAAATACAGCTGGAACAATAGATGTAAATTCTATTAAAGAAAATATTATTACAACAGTTAATACTAACTTTAATAGTATGATTACAGGACTTCCTAATGTATTAATTAACTTAACAGGTACTATTGCAAGTAGCTTAGTAACTATATTCTTATCTTTATTTATTGGTATTTATATGCTAATTGATTTCCCAAGAGTTAATGAATTTTTAATTGGACTATTACCAGATAGAATGGAAAAAGATGCAAGAGAATTAACACATAAGATAAGTGTTGAAGTAAGAAAGAGTGTTAATGGTACTTTAATAGTAGCTAGTATGGTATTTATTTGTGACTCTTTAGGTTTTACTATAGCTGGTTTAACTACACCTATATTATTTGGTTTACTTTGTGGTATTACAGATTTAATTCCATATGTAGGTCCTTATATTGGTGGAGGTATAGCTGTTATTGTAGGTTTTGCTACTTCACCAGTTGTTGGATTTGTAACTATGATAGTTGCAATTGTAGTACAACTAGTTGAGAATAATATCTTACAACCAATTGTAATGAGTAAAGCTATGAAATTACATCCAGTTACTATAATGCTTGGTTTATTAATATTTGAACATTTCTTTGGCATGATAGGTATGATTGTAGCTACGCCTTGTATTGCTTTAGGTAAAGTATTATTAGAATTTGGATTAAAGAAATATAATCAATCTAAAAATAAAGAATTAAATACTAAAAAAGCTTAATAAAAATACAATAATTATGTTATTATATTTAACGTGTAAAAATTAAAGAAAGAAGAATTATCATGAAGAAAAACTTAAAAGAATTATATATAGATTATTTTGTATCAAAGGGACACAAGGAAGTACCTAGTGCTCCAGTTGTTCCTGAAGGAGATCCAACAGTACTTTTTAATACAGCAGGTATGCAACCTTTAATTCCATATTTAATGGGTGAAGCACATCCTTATGGAAAGAGATTATGTGACGTACAAAAGTGTATTAGAACTAACGATTTAGATGAAATTGGTGATAAGACTCATCATACATTCTTTGAAATGCTTGGTAACTGGTCACTTGGAGATTACTTTAAAGAAGAATCAATTGCATATTCTTTTGAATTCTTAACTAAAGTATTAGAAATTCCAGTAGAAAGACTTGCTGTTACTATATTTTCAGGTAATGACAAAATACCAAAAGATGAAGTATCAAAAGAATATTGGTTAAGTCATGGTATAAGTGAAAAAAGAATAGCTGCTTTATCTGACAACTTCTGGATTCCAGGGGATGTTGGACCATGTGGAAGTGATACAGAAATATTCTATTGGAGAAGTGAAGAAGAAGTACCAGAGGTATTTGATCCAGAAGATGATAGATGGGTTGAAATTTGGAATAATGTATTCATGGAATTCTATCAAGATGATAAAGGTGTTGTAACTCCTTTAGCTCAAAAGAATGTTGATACTGGTATGGGGTATGAAAGAGTTGCTGCAATACTTGAAGGGGTAACAGATAACTACTTATCTAGTGCTTGGGAACGTCCTTTAGCTAAGTTAGTTAGTATTGCTAATAAACCTTATGAAGGTAATGAACAAAGTATGAGAATTATTCTAGATCACATTAGAACTGCAACATTTATAGCAGCTGATAATGCTAGAATTAAACCATCTAATACTAACCAAGGTTATATTTTAAGAAGATTAATTAGAAGAGCAATTAGACATGCTAGAAACCTAGGTATTGACATTAATACAAACTGGGATACTGAACTAGCTAATATCTATATTGAAGAATATAAAGGCCAATATAGTGAATTAGAAGCTAATAGGGAAGTAGTATTTGAAGTATTAACTGAAGAGAAAAAGAAGTTTAGTAGAACTTTAGAAAAAGGTTTAAAAGTGTTTGAAAAAATACTAGAATCTGGAGCTACTGAAATAGATGCCACTAACGCATTTCATTTATATGATACATTTGGATTTCCTATTGAACTTACTTTAGAAGAAGCTAGTGCTAGAAATATGAAAGTAGATGTAGAAGGATTTAAAGCTATGTTTAAAGCTCATCAAGAAAACTCTAGAAATACTTCTAAAGGTATGTTTAAAGGTGGATTACAAACTGGTAGTGAAGTAGAAACTAAGTATCATACAGCTACTCACTTACTTAATGCTGCATTAAAGTTAGTGTTAGGAAGTGATGTACATCAACTTGGTTCTAACATAACTGAAGAAAGAATGAGATTTGATTTCCCATGTGATCATAAGATGACTGATGAAGAAAAACAAAGAACTGAAGAGATAGTAAATAATTGGATAAAAGAAGATTTAGTAGTAACTAAAGAAGTTATGAAAAAAGAAGATGCTTTAGCAAGTGGAGCAGAATGTCAATTTCCTGAAAGATATCCTGATGAAGTTACTGTATATTCTATTGGTGATGTATCTAAAGAAATATGTGGAGGACCACATGTAGCTCATACATCAGTAATTGGAACATTTAAAATAGTAAAGGAAGAATCATCATCATCTGGAGTACGTAGAATTAAAGCTGTAATTAAAGATGAATAGAAGTAAAAGTATAATAAAGGTAAGTATAACATCAATACTTACCAATTTGTTTTTATCCTTATTAAAAGTAATTACTGGTTTAGTAATTAAGAGTTCTTCAATTATGATGGATGGTGTAAATAACTTAACTGATTCATTTAGTTCTTTTGTTACAATTATTGGTACTAAATTAAGCAATAAGAAACCTAACAAAAAACATCCTTTTGGATTTGGTAGAATTGAATATATTTCTACTATTATAGTAGCTATAGTAATACTTATTGCTGGTTTACTAGCTTTAATTGAAGGAATTAATAAGATTATTAATCCTTCAGTAGTAGAATATAGTATATTATCTATTATCTTAGTTATAGTAGCTATTATAGTTAAGGGATTATTAAGTATTTATGTAAGAAGAAAAGGTGTAGAGTTAAACTCTAAGACACTTGAAGCATCAGGAGTAGATGCAGGATTTGATGTGTTACTTACTTTATCTACTTTAGTAGGTGCTTTAGCATACATGTTATTTAAATTTAATGTTGATGGTTATATTACTGTATTTATTTCTTTAATAATTATGATTAATGGTATTCAAATACTTGTTGAAACTATATCTAGTATCATAGGTGTTAGAGTATCCGGTGAAATTGTAAATAAACTTAAAAGTGTATTACTAGAGTATGAAGAAGTAAAAGGTGTATATGATATAACATTACATAGCTATGGACTTGAAAATATAATAGGTTCAGTTCATATTGAAGTAGACGATGAACTAACTGCTAAAGAGATTCATACTTTATCTAAGAAGTTAGAATACCATGTATATACTATGTTTGGAATTATTATTACTATTGGTATATATGCTTCAAATAGTAATGATAGAAAAGCTTTAAAGATTAAAAAGAGTATTGAAACTGTTTCTTCTAAGTATAAAGAAATTAAAGAAATACACGGATTTTACTATGACTTTAGAACTAATAATGTTACATTTGATCTTGTTATAGATTTTTCTAATAATAGAGAAGAAATTATTAATTTAGTAAAAGAAGAATTAGAAGGAATGTATCCAAATTATAATTTCTATATAACTTTAGATTCGGATTATTCAGGATAAGAAAATGTTATTAAACATTTTCTTGTTTTTTGTTTGTTATTTTTAATTATAAAGTGTTAATATTATTTAGGATGGTGCATATGGAATTAAAAACAATTAATAATAAAAAGAAATTTACTGCTGTTAAGATTAATCTGATTTTAATTTCAATTTTTTTAACTATTCTATGTATTTCTTATACTATTTCGTCTTATGAAATATCAAATAAATCGGTTTTAATTAATGATAGTGTTCAAAATAGTAAGGATGTAAGATTTGCATTTTATGTTAATGATGAATTAGTTGAAAGTATTTCAAATGATAAGAACTATGTGTTTGATAGTTCAAAATCTAGTTGTAATAATGGGGCATCTATTACTTATAATTCAAATAATAGTTATTCTATTAATAATTTAACTAAGTCAGGTACTAAATGTAATATTTATTTAAATACACCTTCATTTGCAACTGATAGTTGGGATACTATTAAGGAATGTGCAAATAAATCTGATCATTGTGGCTACAATGTTGGTGATACGAAAACTGTAAGAATTGCTAGTCATATTAATGATTGTGAGGATTTTGTAGATGGCTCTTGCGTTAGTAAGACTATTGAAGAAAAAGATGAAATTGTAAGAATTGTAAATTTATCTACTCCTGAAGTATGTAATAATTCGGATTTTTCTCAAACTGGTTGTGGAATGGTAATAGAGTTTGTAAATCCTACTGAAAATCGTAAATTTGATGGTACTTGTCAATATGATAATGATTTTGGGGATTACTTAGGTACTGGTAATGGTTGGAATAGTGATACAAGAGATTATATTTTATCTACTTTTTATAATGCACTACCTAGTGATTTAAGAAGTGTATTACTTCCTACTAAAGTTGTTTATAGTGCTCAAAGTTCAGTTAATAGTTATGATAATGATAAATTATTTATTTATGCTCCAGGTGAAGTATCTAGTGAAACAGATGGTAACGATTATAGTCATGATAAAGTAAGATTATTAGATTATTATGTAGATAATCATGATAATTCTTCTGCGTACTGGTTACGAAGTTCTCCATATGCATATATTTCTGGCTTAGAAAATGATGAATTTTGTGCAGAATATTATTATTCTTCTTCATTAGGTTATGATAATTCATGTGCTGTTTCTGGTTTAAAGGTTGCTTTTAGAGTTGGCTAAAATCAAGTATTAATTACTTGATTTTTTATTTGTCAATTAAACGTATATTAACTAATTAAATAGCCTTTATTTAATTTACAAATAAGTGTTAATTATAGACTAATTAGTACTTATTTGGTATGATTATATAGTATTAACATACTTAGAATTAAGGATGGTGAATGTTATGAAAACGTTTTATTTAACAGATACAGGAAGAGTTAGAAGTCATAACGAAGATGCAGTAAATATTATTGAAAATCAAAATGGTGAATACTTAATGCTTGTGTGTGATGGTATGGGAGGACATAGAGCTGGTGAAGTTGCTAGTTCAATGGCTATAACACATTTTGGTAAAAGATTTTCATCAATGTCTAGCATTGGAAATGTAAAAGATGCATATCATTGGTTACAAGATAATGTAAAAGAGATTAATCAATCAATATTAAATTATGCTAAAGAAAATCAAGGTAGTAAGGGACTTGGTACAACATGTGTACTTGCACTTATTACTAAGAAATACATTTTATTTGGTAATATTGGTGACTCATCTGGTTTTGTATTAAAAGATGGTGTATTACATAAAGTAACAAAAGATCATACTTTAGTTAATTTAATGGTAGATGCAGGAATTATAACTCTTGAAGCTGCTAAGAATCATCCTAAGAAGAATGTTCTTACTAAAGCTTTAGGTACTGAAGAATCTGTAGTAATGGATGTAACTGAAGTAGAAAAAGATATTGATGGCATAATGCTATCAAGTGATGGTTTAACAAATATGTTAACACAAGAACAAATTGAAAAAGTTTTAAACGAAGATGGTATAACAGTTAAAGATAAAATAGAAAAGTTAATTAAAAAGTGTAATGCTCGTGGGGGAACTGATAATATTTCAATTGCTTATATTGATTTGAAAGGTGGAACTTCAAAATGATAATGAAGGGTCAAAAGATTAGTGATAGATATCAAATTTTAAAGTCAATTGGTGAAGGTGGAATGGCTAATGTTTACCTTGCTTATGACACTATATTAGATAGAAATGTAGCTGTAAAAGTCTTAAGAGGAGACTTAGCAGGAGATGAAAAATTCGTAAGAAGATTTCAAAGAGAAGCACTTTCTGCATCAAGTTTAAGTCATCCAAATATTGTAGAAGTTTACGATGTAGGTGATGATGATGGACTTTATTATATCGTAATGGAATATGTAGAAGGACAGGACTTAAAAAGCTTAATAAAGAAGAGGGGTAAGTTAACTGTAACTGAAGCCGTTGATATTATGAAACAGATAAGTGATGGTATGAGTGTTGCACATGATTCATACATAATTCACCGTGATATCAAACCTCAAAATATAATGATACTTGATAATGGTTTAGTTAAGATAATGGACTTTGGTATAGCTATGGCTATTAACTCAACTCAGTTAACTCAAACTAATTCAGTAATGGGTTCAGTTCATTACTTACCACCTGAACAAGCTAATGGTAAAGGTTCAACTTTACAAAGTGATATTTATTCAATGGGTATTGTAATGTATGAGTTATTAACTGGTAAGTTACCATATAAAGGTGATAACGCTGTAGAAATAGCTTTAAAACATCTAAAAGAACCAATTCCATCGGTAAGAGAGACAGACGCTTCTATACCTCAAGCTGTAGAAAACATTGTTATAAAAGCAACTTCTAAAAATACTAAGAATAGATATGAAGATGCAAGAGAAATGTATGAAGATTTATCTACATGCTTAGATGATGAAAGAAAGAATGAAGAAAAAATAGAACTTCCTTATCCAGATACTTTAGATGGTGAACCAGTAAAGAAACCAACTAAGGATAAAAAGAAAAAGGAAAAAGAAAAAGATCCTTTTGAAGAATTTGATGAAGAATTCAAAGAAGATAAGAAGCCTAAGAAAGTAACTAAGAAAGAAGAAATGAATAAAGAAGATGCTCTAGACCAAAATGAGATTATTGCAAAGGAAATTAGTGAAGGCGATATGAAGAAAAATGGTGGTAATAAAATATTAATTGGACTTACAATTATTTTAACTTTACTTGTTGTTGCAATAACTACTGTTATGGTTTTAATTCCAAATATTACTAAGAGTGAATCTTTAGTAGTACCAGATGTTACTGGATACACTGTTGAAGATGCTATAAAGACTTTACAAGATGCAGGATTTGTAATTGCTGATGAACAATTAAAAGTTGCAAGTGAAGAAATAGGCGCTGGTAAGATTGTTAAGACAAGTCCTTTAGCAGGTGTAAAAAGAACTAAAGGTACAAGTGTTACTTTAACAGTTTCAACTGGAGATCAAAAAATAACTATAGAAGATTATACAGGTAAGAATGTTAATGAAGTTAAAGGTATGCTTGAAGCTAGAGGATTACATGTATTAATCGAAGCTAAAGATACTGATAAAGAAAATCCAAGTGAGTATGAAATAATTGATCAATCAACAAAATCTGGCGAAAAATTAGCTTCAGGAGATTACATTACTTTATACACTCCTAACTTAAATAAATATCCTGATTTTACAACTGGAACATATACTTATGAATCAGTAGTAAGTTATTTAGAAGACTATGGAGTAACTGTAATAAAAGAAGAAAAGGAAGATAATACTCACACTCCAGGTACAGTAATAGCTCAAACAAGAAGCAAAGGAAGTCCTATAGTTTCTGGTACTAGCATAGTTATTACTGTTAGTAAAAAGCCAACTGTAGAAGAGAATAAGACTGAGGATGATAGTACTAGTACAAATACTAATACAAACACTGGTACTGCAACTCAAGATAATACATTAAACTAGGGTGATAAAATGTTAGTATATCCATCATATTTATCTTCTCAAAATAGAAGATTAACATTAGAAAAATTAGAGAACACTTCTTGTGAAAGAATACATGTAGATGTAATGGATGGTAAGTTTGTAGAAAACACTACTCCAGATGTATCTATATTTAAAGAAGAATTAAAAGGCATCACAAAACCATTAGAAATACATCTAATGGTTAATGATGCTAAGAAATATATAGAAGATTTTAAAGAATTGAATCCGGTAATGTTTATAATTCATGTAGAACTAAAAAACGTTAAAGAAGTAATTGATTTAATTCATAGCTATGGTATTCAAGTTGGTTTAGCAATTAATCCAAATACTAAACTAAGTAAAGCTGCACCATACTTAAAAGAAATAGAACAAGTATTACTTATGGGAGTTAATCCTGGTATGGGTGGTCAAGAATTTATTTATGGTACTGTTAATAGGGTAAGAGAATTATATTCGATTAAAGCGGGACATCAATATAAGTTTGATATATCTATTGATGGTGGTATTAATGATAATACTATAGGTAAAGTTAGACTATTTACTAATTCAGTAGTATCTGGGTCATATATTGTTAAAGGAAAAGACTTTGAAAAACAAATAGAAAGTTTAAGATAAGAAAAAAGAACATATCAATTGATATGTTCTTTTTGTTAAAATAAAAAAATTAGGATATTACCTAATTATTTTAGTTTTTACTTTCTTTTGCAATTGTTCTTGCTTCACGTGCAGTTAATTTTACTTTAACACCATTAACAACTTTAGTTATAAAGTTTGGTTTTTGTGTTCTTTTAGTAGCATTTAAAGCTTTACTACGTGAGTTTACAGTTAAAGGTTTTTTAGTAGAAATATTCTTAGCCATGCTTTCACCTCGCTTTTTATATATCACAAAAATTTTAACAAAGAATGATAGCTAAGTCAATTAAAAAAGCGTATTTTAATAGTTTATATACTTTATAGTTACTTATTTTTATGGTAGTATGTAAATAGTATGAGGATTGGTAATTATGAAAAGAAAAATAGTACTTAGTATTCTTTTTATTATTTCTTTGCTTCCTATGAACATGATTCAGTTTGGTAGTAAGGAGTTATTAATTAGTTATAAAGGATGGCTTAATATTACTAATCCAATTGGTTTTATTGGTTTAATAGTGTTTGTATTAGGTGTATGGTTTAATAAGTTTAGTAAGGAAAGTATAAAGGTAATACTACAATTTGTTGGGTCTATATTAATTGTAATATCTGAAATTAATAATTACTTTTTTTGGAATTATCCAATTACAAGTTATATTGATGGAATAACTAATGCAGCATACAATTGTTATCCAGCATTTTACTTTGGTACTTTTATATCTTTAATGTTTATTCTTCTATTGTTTTTAAGTTATAAAAATGATAAGTTAATTAACTTATTAGATAGGTAGGAATGTATATGAAAAATTGTAATAGAATGATAAAGATAGTTGGAAGTATTTGCTTAGCTTTATTCATGGTTATAGGTATTTCTTATACAATTTCAGAATATAGTATAAGAAATCTATCTGCATTTATTAATGACGGCGTTAAAGATATTAACAATAAAGTAAGAGTAATATTTGATAATGGGGATGATAGTAGCGTTATATACTATGATAAAGGAAGTAAGTATGGGGATCTTCCTAATCCTAGTAGAGATGGAGAAGAATTTTATTATTGGTATGCGAATGATGATATTAATAACAGAGTAGATAAGACTGATGTAGTAAATAATGATTGGCATATATTAAAACCATTATTTATAACTGATGCTGAAAAAGCAATAATTGCTAATAATGGTATACAATCATATTTAACTAGTAATAAATCAAGTTTAAATAATATTAAAAGCTTTTTACCATATGATGGTGTTCCAACTGAAGAAGAACTTCAAGGAGCTACTCAAATACAATCAAGTGATTCAGCTAATCCTGTATATCTAATATTAGATTCAGCTAATACAAGCTTGTATTATTATTCACCAGCAAAAGCTATTTATACTTATGCTGATACTTTTACAGGCACTAAATTTTATGATATAGATTTTTCTAAAATTAATACTAAATATATGACTAGTATGTATAACATGTTTCATGATAATTACAATGCAAGAACTATTAACTTAAAGTATTTTGATACAAGTAATGTAACAGATATGAGTTATATGTTTTCTGATTTAGGATTTGGTATGATTCGTCAAGTTTTAAATTTAGATTTATCATACTTTGATACTAGTAAAGTTACTAATATGAGTCATATGTTTTATCATTCAACTCAACTTTCAACATTAAATGTATCAAGTTTTGATACAACTAATGTTACAGATATGAGTTATATGTTTGGCAGAATCTATTTAACTCAAAATACTTTAGATTTATCACATTTTAATACTAGTAATGTTACTAATATGAGTTATATGTTTGAAAGCTTAGCTGGAGATTTACAAAATCTAAATTTATCAAATTTTAATACAAGTAATGTTACAGATATGAATAATATGTTTAATGGATATTCTTTATCTACTTTGGATATTTCAAATTTTAATACAGATAATGTAACAAACATGAGTGGTATGTTTAGGGGTACTGGTTTATCAGTTATTGATTTATCAAATTTTAATACAAGTAAAGTAACAGATATGAGTAATATGTTTTCTTATAATAAACATCTTACAAGTCTTAATTTAAGCAGTTTTGACACATCAAATGTACTTACTTATTATTATATGTTTGCTTATGTAGAAAACTTTACAACTGTAGATTTAAGTAGCTTTACTGCACATCATAATGAAAATGGTGAGCCGGATTTTAATATGTATGATATGTTGCAATCAAGTTCTGTTAATAATGTTATTCTATCAAGTTTTAAAATATCTGATTTACCTGATAATTTCATGGAATTTAGTATTACTTTAACAATAATATGTGATAGTGAAGAAGGACAAAGTACTTTAGAAAATCAAAATCATATTACAGTTATATGCGCTAATCCTTAAGACATTCAAAAAGAATGTCTTTTTTATGTTTTCAATATAGAAGTGATTATATAGTTTTGATATAATAATATGCAGGTGGGTGATTAAATGAAATCATTATTAAATGTTAGTACTGAATATAGTTTAATGAATAGTTTAATCACTACAAAATCTTTAGTAGAATACTTATTAAATAATAATATTAAATATGCTGGAATATGTGATGATAATCTATTTGGAGTAATGGATTTTTATGATAAATTAACTAAAAATAATATTAAACCTATTATAGGTATTAATCTTAATTTAGTATCTTTTAATATTTATGCTTATGCTAAGAATTATGAAGGATATAAGAATCTTTTAAAGTTAGCCAGCTTACAAGATAGGGGTACTTTAACTATAGAAGATACTTATAAATATGATGAAGATATAATATATGTATTACCTTATGCAGGTGTTAGCTATTTTAAAGAATTAAAGTATAAAGATTTATATATAGCGTATACTTCTAATAATGAAGAAGGTAATGCTTTAATATTAACAGATAAAGTATTATTTATGCCTAATATTAAAGCATTTAATTTAAGTGATAGTTATTATCTTAATATGCTTAATGCAATAGATAATAATGTATCTATTAATGATATTAATAAAATTGATTATAGTAAAAATACTATTGAGTATTATAAAGGTAATACTTTAATTAATGATAAGACAGATGAATTTGTATCTAAGATTAATTTAGTTATACCAAAAGATAAAATGTATATTCCTAAGTATAAAGATGGAGTAGATTCTTATAAATATTTAGAGTCATTATCTTTAAAGGGATTAACTAAGAGACTTAAAGGTAATGTAACAAAAGAATATAAAGATAGATTAGCATATGAATTAAACATTATTAAGAATATGGGATTTGCTGATTATTTTTTAATAGTGTATGACTATGTGTTATATGCTAAGACTCATGACGTATTAGTAGGACCTGGAAGAGGATCAGCTGTATCTAGTTTAGTAGCTTATTCAATTGGTATTATAGATATAGATCCAATTAAATATAATTTGTTATTTGAAAGATTCTTAAATCCTGATAGGGTAACTATGCCTGATATAGATATAGACTTTGAAGAAACCAGAAGAGATAAGGTTGTAGAGTATGTAAAGGAAAGATACGGAATAGATAAAGTATCTAATATAATTGCCTATGGTACTTTTAAAAGTAAACTAGCTATTAGAAGTGTAGGTAAAGCACTTGGATTAAATGATAAGCTAGTAGATAACTTTACTAAGCTATTTGATGCATCTATTTCTATTAAAGATAATTTAAATAATAAAGATATTAAGTACTATGTTAATACTAATAAAGATTTAAGGAAGATAGTAACTGAAGCTTTAAGAATTGAAGGATTAAAAAGAAACTATACAATGCATGCAGCAGGTATTGTAATATCATCAGTAGCTTTAGATGATATACTACCAGTCCATTTTAACCAAGACGCATTAGTATCTGGAATAGATAAAGATTATCTAGAAGAACTAGGAGTATTAAAGATGGACTTTCTTGCACTTACTAACTTATCTATTATAAGAAAAACATTAGATATACTATCTAATAAAGGTATAAATATAGATCTATCTAAGATTGATATTGAAGATAAGAATGTATATAAATTATTTAGCAATGGAGACACTGATGGAGTATTCCAATTTGAATCATCTGGTATGAAAAGATTCTTAACAGAATTAAAACCAGATAGTTTTAAAGATTTATATGGTGCGATAGCTATGTTTAGACCAGGACCTATGCAAAATATAAATACTTATATAAATAGAAAACATGGTAAAGAAAAAATTAAATATATATTACCAGAGTTAGAACCAATACTATCTGAAACCTATGGCATCATGGTTTATCAAGAACAAGTAATGCAAGTTTTAAGATTAATTGGTGGTTTTACTTTTGCAGAGGCTGATAACGTAAGACGTGGTATGAGCAAAAAGAAAAAAGAGATTATAGAAGATGCTAAACTTAAATTTATAGAAGGTGGAGTATCTAATGGATATGATAAAAATAATTTAGAATCTATTTATAATATGATCTTAGAATTTGCGTCATACGGATTTAATAAGTCTCACTCAGTAGCATATGCATACTTAGGTTATCAAATGGCTTATTTAAAAACTTATTATCCAGAATCTTTTACAGGAGCATTACTAACTAACAATGGTTTATCTATAGATAAAGTAAAAACTTATATAGCTATGGGTAAGAAGTTAGGCATTAAGTTTTTAGCTCCATCTGTAAATTTATCAATAGACACTTATAAGATAGGCAATAAAAAGATTAGAATGCCTTTAAACTCTATTAAGGGACTAGGTATTGAAGCATCAAGTTCAATACTACAAGAAAGAGAAAATGGCTTATTTGAAGATATATTTGACTTTGTATCTAGAACTATTCATAAAGGTGTTAATAGAAAAACTTTAGAAGTATTAATTAATGCAGGAGCATTGGATGAATTTAAATATAATAGATCTACATTACTTTATAACCTAGATGATATTATTAATTACTCTGAATTATCTTTTGGAGTAAATGAATCATTTATATCTAGGCCATCTCTTAAAGTTATAGAAAGAAATACTGAAGAAGAAAGAATAAAAGAATTAGAAGTAATGGGAATGTATATTACTAACCATCCATCTAGTGCTTATACTTCTAATATAGTTAAATCTAATAATATTAGTAAGTACTATGATAAACAAATAGAGATGGTATTACTTATAGAATCTATTAATAAGATTAAAACTAAAAAGAATGAAGATATGGCATTTATAAATTGTAATGACGAAGAGGGAGCTATTAGTTTAGTAGTATTTCCAACAAATATTAATTTGCTAAATAACTTAAAAAATGGTAGCCTTATTAAGGCAGTAGGTAGAGTAGCAAAAAGAAATGCTACTTATCAATTAAATGTAATAAATATAAGTACAATTAAATAGAAAGGATTAATCTCATGGAAAGTGATTTAAAACGTTTTTTAGATAGCATTAAGTTAGATAAATCATTTTATGATTCCTTAGAAGATGCTTCAATAGAGAAAGTATATTTTCATCGTGATAAGAAGAATTATGAAGTAATTATAAAGAATGACACTATACTTCCATTTAATACTTGTAAGGCTTTAAAAGAAGCTAGTAAAAATAAGATTAATGGAAAAGATGATGTAGTAATTAATTATATTTATAAAGTATTAGATAGTAATGATATCTTAAACTTTATGAAATCTTTGTTTACTGAACTTAAGAGTTTAAAACCTTCTTTATCATCTATTACAAATGATGATATTACTATAAGTGATGAAATTATAACTATATATGTATCAAATAAGAGTGAAGAAGATTCCCTAAAGAAAGAAGTTAAATCTTTATTAAAAGAATTATCTAGTTATGGCTTATATGACTTAGAAATAAATATTTCTATATCTGAAGAAAAAAGAGAAGAAATAAAAAAAGAACTACAAGAAGCTAGAACTACATCAAAAGGTGTTGAAGTAGCAGAAAAAGAACTAAGTAAAGTACTAACTGGAAGAGAAATAAAAGAAGAATTACCAGTTATAACTTTAAATGACATCATGGGTGAAGAAAGAAACGTTGTAGTAGAAGCTTTTATCTTTGGTAAAGAAGAAGTTGAAAGAGAAAATATAAATATTATTACTTTAAAGATAAGTGATAAGACTAACTCTTTACTAGCTAAAGTATTTAAAAAAGATAAAGATGAATATAAAGCTATTAATAAAAGACTACAAGTTGGATCTTGGTACAAGATACAAGGTAGTGTAGAAAATGATAAGTTTTCTCATGACTTAGTACTTGGTGTTAGAAATATGGAAGAAATACCTTCTAAAGATGAGAAGGTAGTAGATGATGCAGAAGAAAAGAGAATTGAGCTACATTCTCACACTATGATGAGTGCAATGGATGGAGTGTGTGATGCTACTTCTTTAGTTAAGTATGCAGCTAAGATTGGAATGGATGGAATAGCTATTACTGATCACAATGGTTGTCAATCATATCCTGACTTATATCATGCTGTACAAAAACTAAATAAATCTAGAAAAGATAATCCTTTTAAAGTGTTATATGGTGTAGAAATGAATGTTGTTAATGACGATATTGATATTATTTATCAAAATCGTAAGTATGATTTATTACAAGATGAATTTGTAGTATTTGATACAGAGACAACAGGATTCTATGCAGGTTCTGATCAAATGATAGAGATTGGTGCAGTAAAAATTCGTAATGGTGAAATAATTGATAGATTTGATGAATTGATTAATCCAGGTAAACCATTAAGACAAACAATCATTGATTTAACAATGATTACTGATGAAATGTTAAAAGACTGTGACACAGAAGAGAATGTTACAAAGAGATTTTTGGAGTGGGCAGGAAATGATCCAATGGTTGCTCATAATGCTAAGTTTGATATTTCATTTATGAGAGCAGCTTGTTCTAAGTATAATTTAGGTGAATTTGATAGAACTGTACTTGATACTATGAGTATAGCAAGAATGCTATATCCAACATGGCCTAACCATAAACTATCTACATTAGTTAAAAAGTTAGAAGTACCTTGGGATGAAGATAAACACCACAGAGGAGATTACGATGCTGAAGGTACTGCTATTGCTTTCTATAAAATGTGTAAGACTATGTATGATAGAAATATAGTTACAACAAATGATATTTTAGAAGATATAGATATTGCTTCTATTATTAGATTTGAAAGACCATTTCATATGACTATGATAGCTATAGATAAAGATGGATTAAAGAATTTATTTAAAATAATATCTATAGCTAATACTAAATATTTATATAAGAATGAACAACCTAAGATACCTAGAAGTGAAGTTGCTAAACTAAGAAGTGGACTACTTCTTGGTAGTGCTTGTATAAATGGTGAAATATTTGATAAAGCTGGATCTAAGACTGATGAAGAATTAGTTAATATGATGAACTTCTATGATTACATTGAAGTACAACCAACTGAAGTATTTTCACACATCATAAGAGATGGAGAAAAGTTTAACGATACTTATGAAGCAGAGGAGTACATTAGAAGAATAGTAAGAGTAGCTAAAGAAGCAGGTAAACCTGTAGTAGCTACGGGAGATGTACATAACATCACTAAAGATGATTTAATCTATCGTAAAATCATAGTTAATACTAAGTTCAATGGTAAGATGCATCCATTATGTAGAAAAGGTGTAGAAATACCTAATATGTATCTAAGAACTACTAAAGAGATGTTAGATGCATTTAGTTTCTTAGGTGAAGATTTAGCAAAAGAAATAGTCGTAACAAACACACAAGAAATAGCTAGTAGATGTAAGAATATAGATGTAATAGTAGATACTCCAAAACCATTTGCTCCTAAAATACCTAAGTCTATTGAAACTATGACTGATCTAGTTTATACAAAAGCAAATAGTATGTATGGAGATCCAATGCCATATCTAATTGAGGCAAGACTTTGTGAAGAAATGTATGGTAATAATATTAAAGATGCTGTTAAGTATAACTTAGGTGATAACTATACTGATGAAGAGTTCTATAAGATAATCCATGAAACTATTAAAGGTGGATATGATAAAGTTAAAAACTACATGAAAGATTATCTAAAGAAAATAGATGAAGAAGGTAAAACAGACGAAGTACTAGAACAAGAAGCTAGAAGTAAACTAGGTGGTATCATAGGTGCTGGATTTGACGTAATTTACTTGATTGCTCAAAAGCTTGTTAAACATAGTAATGATGAAGGTTACTTAGTTGGATCAAGAGGTTCTGTAGGTTCAAGCCTTGTCGCATACATGATGGGTATAACAGAAGTTAACTCACTTCCTGCCCATTATAGATGTCCAAAGTGTTTAAAGAGTATATTTGACGGGGAAGATGGTAGTCCTCTTGGTGCTACATATTCATCTGGATTTGACTTGCCAGACTATAAGTGCCCAGAATGTGGCATTTCTATGGCTAAGGATGGACAAGATATACCATTTGCCACATTCTTAGGATTTAACGCAGATAAAGTACCAGATATCGATTTAAATTTCTCAGAACTTAATCAAGCTAGTGCTCATAACTATACTAAGGTATTGTTCGGAGTAGATAATGTTTATAGAGCAGGTACTATTGGTACAGTTGCTGAAAAGACTGCATTTGGTTATGTAAAAGGTTATTGTGAGAATAACAATATTGTAATGAGAAATGTAGAAATAGAAAGAATTGCTCAAGGTTGTACAGGAGTAAAAAGAACTACTGGACAACATCCAGGTGGTATAGTTGTTATTCCAAGATACATGGATGTATTTGATTTTACACCATTCCAATTCCCTGCGGATGATCCAACAGCTACTTGGAGAACAACACACTTTGATTACCACGCAATAGATGCAGATGTATTAAAACTAGATATCTTAGGACACACTGATCCTACACAACTTAGAATGATAACTAATATTACTGGGGATGATGTAACAAAAGTACCTTTAGATGATAAAGAGACTATGTCTATATTTACTTCCCCTAAGGCGTTAGGTGTAACTGCAGAACAAATCATGTGTGAAACAGGTACACTTGGTATACCTGAATTTGGTACACCATTTACTATTTCTTTAGTTAAAGAAACTAAACCAACAACATTTGCCGAGTTAATTAAGATATCAGGTTTATCACATGGTACTGATGTATGGCTTGGTAATGCAGAAGAATTAATTAAGAATAATGTAGTTCCATTTAAAGATGTTATAGGTTGTCGTGACGACATCATGGTAGATTTAATGTATAAAGGACTACCTCCTATAAAAGCATTTAAAATAATGGAGTTTGTTCGTAAAGGACGTCCTTCAAACCCTAAAGGACCTGATGATCCAGCAGAGTGGAATGGTTATATTGACTTAATGAGACAATATAAAGTAGAAGATTGGTTTATAGATTCATGTAATAAGATAAAGTACATGTTTCCTAAAGCACACGCTACTGCATATGTAACTTCTGCATTTAGAATTGCTTGGTATAAAGTACATAAACCTTTAGTTTATTATGCTACATATTTTTCAACTAGATTTGATGACTTTGATATTAATGTGATGACTAAAGGATATGACGCTATAAAACAAAAGATGAGTGAAATACAATCTAAAGGATATGATGCTACTAATAAAGAATCAAGTTTACTTGAAACTTTAAAATTAGCACTTGAAGCTACAGCAAGGGGTATTAAGTTTAAAACTCTTGATATAGAGAAGAGTGATGGTCATGATTTTGTGATGGATGAAAGAGACAACTCACTTATTATGCCATTTAGAAGTTTAGATGGACTAGGTGACACTGTTGCTGATAAAATTATAGAAGAAAGGAAAGTAAAACCTTTCTATTCAATAGAAGATTTCCAAACTAGAGGTAAAGTATCTCAATCACTTGTTGATGTAATGAGAACTATGGGTATATTTGGTGATTTACCAGAGTCTAGTCAGTTATCTTTATTTTAAAAATATTATCCATTAATTGCACTAAATTTGACAAATTGTACTCAATATTATATAATTAGTGCAATCAATGGGGATTGATTAGAAGATACTAATAAATTATTATTAGCATCATGAGGGGGTATTTTATATGGATATTTTAAAACAATTAGAAAATGAGATTAATTGTTTAGAAAAGAAACCAAATAAAAAAGTTCATACTGAAATAATTGATAAGAAATCATTAGAAGTATTAAAAGATATAGAAAAGAACCATAATACAGCATGGTCTGTATTTATGTACGAAAGAAATAAAAAAAGTAAAGCACTAGATAAAACTGCTATACTTTATAGAGGTAATAAAATTACATACCGTGAAACATATATTAAGGCATATGAATATGCAAAATCATTAAAGAAGTTAGGTTTTAAAAAAGGTGACAAACTTATGATTTGTATATCAGATATTCCGGAATATATTTATATAGACATAGCATGTAACTTTATTGGCGTAGAAGCACATTTTATTGGATCGTATTTTGAACATGAATACATTTCATCCTTAATTAACAATAGTAAATATAAAGGAGTATTTGCATCTGAAGATAATTACAAAGAAATATCTCCAGTTATAGAAAATAGCAACATTAAAAATGTTATTCTTGTATCTTTAGAAGATTCCTTAATGAAAAAGGATGGAAAACCATATAATCCATATCAAGAAGTAGAATATAGACATGACTATAAATCAAAAATAGATAGTATTAAAAAAGAATCTAGCAAAAAAATATTATCACAAGATGAATTTATAGAAATTGGTAAATTATATAATGGAAGAGTAATAGAAGAACAAACTCTTGATGATATTGCTACAATATCTTATACAAGTGGTACGACATCTAAAAATAATCC
>CAMOYX010000009.1 GCA_946630615.1 uncultured Mycoplasmatota bacterium | reverse complement strand
CATTATCATAAACTTCATAACCTATAGTATCTTCAATAACATAATTAATATTATTTAAATCTTCTCTATTAATATATACTTCACTATTTCTAAATTCTTCTACTAGATTAATATTATTTAAATTATCAAATCTAACTAAATAATAACCCTTAGATTTAGATATACTACTTATAGTGTGTTTAATATTATTTATATAAACTATTTGACCAACTTTTAAAACTTTATCCCTAATAGATAAATTAGAGTATAGTTTTAAATCTCCCTTAAGGCCATGTGTCATTGTAATATTACCTAAATAAATATTATTCATGATTCACCTCATATAAAATAATTGAACAAGATACTCCAGCATTTAGGCTTTCACATTTATTATTCATCTTAATATAAACGTTTTTATCTACTCTTTTCCTAACTTCTAGTGACATACCTTGTCCTTCACTACCAATAACTAAAGCTATATTTTTATCTATCTTAACATCTTTTATATCAACGCCATCTCTTACATCAGTACCAAGTATTAAATACTTTCCCTTAATACTATCTAAAAATTCTAAAATATCTCCTCTTTTAATATTAACATGACTAATCATACCTTCAGTACTACGTATTACCTTAGGATTATATAAATCACATGAATTATTAGATATAAAAATATTTGGCATATTAAACGCTACAGCACTACGAATAATAGTACCTAGATTACCAGGATCCTGGATACCATCAAGTACTAAGATATTACCTTCACCTAACTTATCTTCGTATTTTCTAGCTACACCTATAACACTAGGCACAGAGTCCATATCAGTTAATTGCCTCATTACTTCTTTAGTAACATATAAAGTATTAACTTCATATGTATCTTCTTCTAAAGTTGTAACAACTTCTATAACTCTTCCTGCTTTAATTCCTTCACTAACTAGATGAATTCCTTCTACTAAATATGTATTAGTTAAGTCTCTATATTTCTTTTGTTTTAATTTAGCTATTTCTTTTATTCTATTATTATCTTTACTTGTAATTAACATAAGAATTCTCCTTTCTAGTTAGTTCTAAGTCTTTTTCTAGCTTCTTTATATTTAGGATAGTATTTTTCTACATGAGCCCAAAATCTATCACTATGGTTAGCTTCATAGAAATGACACAACTCATGTATGATAACATAATCTAATAAATCTAAGTCTTTTTTTAGTAACAAAGTATTTAAAGTAATCGTGTTATTACCTCGGTTATTTACTCCCCATCTTGTTTTCATATTTCTAAACTTTAAAGTAAATTTAGGAATGTCTTGAAAATACTCTAAGCATCTATTAACTTCTAATGTAAATAATCTTTTGACTTCTGATAAATAAAACTTATCTAAAGTCTTTTCATCTTTAGCTATTACATCATTACCATCAAAATAAACATTCTTAGTCACACCATCATAAACTATATTATACTTTCTACCTAAATAATAAAAATCATTTTCTTTTTCTTCTTCAGCTAATTTAGCTTTTAACATCTTTTCTAAATCCTTAATATTTTTATTAATTATATTAAGTACATAACTATCAGTAGTAAAGTATCCACAAGTAACAGATAAAGTATTACCATCCTTAAATCTCATATAAAGATTTTTATTACTCTTTCTTTGTATCTCTACATTAATATATTTATCTAAAATCACTACTTGCATTACTTCACCACCTAATTGCTTTAATAAGGTAAAGACTTATTTAAAGCACTATAAATATCTTTAATCATTACTAAATCAATATTACCTTCAAATCTCTTTAATGTTTCATCAAATTGATCATAAATAATACTTACTAGTAAAGATTCATCATCAATAAATTTTTCTTTATTAGCTAATCTTTCTTTAAGCTTTTCTTCTTTTCTAGTTAAATAAATACCCTTCATAGTTTTCTTCTTAATTGTTAAAGCATATATAAAATTAATACTACTAACAATAATAGTTAAGTATGGAAGAATATGATAAACCTTGAAATAAAAACCTGCTACAACTATAAAGAAACTTATTAAGAATAAGAATATTGAAAATACAACAGGTATTCCATTACTAACATAAAACTTCTCTTTTAAAGCTTCTTTAGATGCTACATGTAAATAATTATCATAGTAATAATTATGTTTCTTTTGTTTAATAAATTTAATTAATTCATTAAAAGAAATATTCTTTTTAATAGATGAATCTATTAAATAATCTTCTAATACTTCACATGATAAATAATCTGGACTTTTATTAATAGTTAAAATATAATCTTTACCTTTTCTTACACATAATATATCTTTATCTAAAATCATTCTAAGTAAAGAAGATATAAAACTTCTCTTAGTAATCATATTATGAGAAAAATAATCTAAAGCAGGATAATTAAAATGATAATCCATCGGTACCTTAACATTTTTATTATCTCTATCAGAGAACCATAATGTTATAAAGAATAAAATAAATACTATAGCTAAATAAATAATAGAAACATACATTACTAAATTAGTATTAAATACTTTATTTTGTTCTTCTATAGTTATTGTTTCTTCTCTTTCATTTTCTATTCTAATTATTGCATCTCTTGCAAATACATTACTCTCTTTAGTAATAGATTCAAAACTTCCTTTATCAAGTAATAATCTAAAACGTATTTCACTATAAGAATTATGATTAGTTGTAACATAACTTATCAAACTTCCATTAATCTTATATTTACCTTTAGATCCATGAGTATAAAATCTAGATATATTACTAAAAGGTAAATTAATATTTAATTCAAATTTATCTATATTATCTTCTATATTATTACGTAAGAAAGGATAATAGATTTCATCTGAATCCATATGTGATACTACTATATTAGATAAACTATATTTAAATAAAAATGCTACTCTATTATAATTTTTATCAATGCTAATAGAAATATCTTTACCTAAGTCAGTACTTCTTTGTAAATAATTATTAACACTTAAATCTTCTTTATAATAAACCTTAGATAAATTAATAAATTCACTATCAAATGATACTTCTTCATCTTCACTTAAATATTTAATAAATACTTTAGGTTCAGTTAAAGAAGTAGCATTATAAATTCCATCACTATATAAATTAGTAGGAACCTGACTCTTAACCCATAAGTCTTTATAACTTATTTGATGATTATAAATATCAGTATTATGATTATTAAAATTAACAGTTATTAATTCAGATACTTCTGCATTACCAAACTTATCAATATTAACATATACATTATAGTTTTCTATTCTTTTAGAAGATGCAAAAACATTAATTGGAAGTATTAAAAGAAAAAATAATATTAAATATTTTTTCATACTTCCTCACCCTTTATTTCTTCTTTTGATTCTTTAATAAATAGAATAATTAATCTACTAATTATATGCATAATTAAACTAACAATTATTAAAGCCGCTATATATCCGTAACCATCAAATAAACTGCCTAATAAATTAGTAGAAATAACTAATCCTATAAAAGAATTGCAAATACCAAATGTTAATAGAAAAGGAAATATTTTATTATTAAATGTCTTAATCTTAAATGAATCACTAACTAAAGATGAACCTATAAAAATAATATAAATACCTATAATAATAAATACCATATCTTTAATAGATGAATTAATAATGAATGATATACCACCAAGTAAGGTATATAAAACAAAATTAGTTAAATAATTACTAATAAATTTTTCTTCTTCATTACATCTAAAATAACTAACCAAACTAAATATTCCAAATATAATTAGAATAAAGCCAATAGTATTAATAAACATATTAATAAAATTATCAGGATTAATTAATAATAAAACAGCAAATATAATTAAAATAATTGATAGTATAAAACTATATTTACTATCACTTTTTAACTTTGATAAATAAGTTTCTCTATTAATCATAAAACACTTCCTCAATAACTAAATTTTATCATTAATAACATATTTTTTAAAGAATAGAGAAATAAAAAACTGTAAGATAATCTTACAGTTAATTAATTACTTTGTTGATTTTTTCTTTGTAGATGATTTTTTTGTACTAGTTTTTTTAGCAGCTGTTTTTTTAGCTGTTGTTTTCTTTGTTGTAGTTTTCTTTGTACTAGCTTTTTTTGTTTCTACTTTCTTTACTTCTTCAACTGGTTTAGTTTCTTCTAAAGTCTTTTCTTCCTTCTCTTCTTTAGTATCTTCATCTTCTTTTTTAGCTCCTGCAATAGAGTAAACAACTAAAGCTAAAACAAGTAATACTAAGATAGCTAAGATAACGATTGCAGCAGTTTGTTTATCTGCTTTCTTTGGAGTAGCTCCACCATTTAAAGAATAAATAACATCAAATTTTTCTTGAGCATTTAATAAATTCTCAATTCCTTCTTTAATATTATTTTTAATAGATTCTGAAAAACCTACATAAGTTTTATCACCAATAACTAAGTATGGTACTCCGTTAGCTTCTTCATCAAATAAAGCTGCAACATCATCCATTAAACTTGCGTTGTCACTATCATTCCATACTTCGAAAGTCTTAATATTAATCTTATCTCCATATGTAGGAACAATGTCAGTAGCCAACCAAGTAATTAATTTATGGCAATAACCACAAGTTTTACCTCTAAATAAATAAAGTGTAACTTCCTTATCATCTGAGTTCTTAAAAGAACCTGCATCAACGTCTAATCCAGAATCAGCAATAGCTTCTTTTAAATCAGTTACGTTGTAATCACTAAGATCATATGTCTTAGCACTTGTAATACTTGGAATTAATAATCCAAGTGTTAATAAAATTGCTAGTAATCTCTTCTTCATTACTATTCCTCCTTCAAAAATACTTTTACATTATACTACATTAATAATATTTTTACTAATTTTTTATTAGTTTTTCTTGCGTAATAGAACTCTTCCACCATAATTGGCTTTGATTTCCTCATTTGCTTTTTCTTGTCCATTATAAAATGCTGATACAGCAAACTCACCTTGAACTCTAAAGAAATCTTGTCTACTACCTACTTTTATAATATATTTACCTTTTTCAAATTGTTTAACTTCATCTAAAGATACTTTTAATACATCATCAAGTTCAATATTTTGATAACTAATATAATCTGTCTTACCAACAGTAGTATCTTGCCAACAAGCAAATATATGAGCTGTATCTCTATCTTTATTTAAAACTGAATACTTTTCAAATGTATCTTTTATGATATCTTCATTTGAATCACAATGATCTCCCACAAAACGCATTTGATTAGCTTCTAATTGACCAGTCATTTTAAGATATTCGTATACTTCTCTAGATTGTAATCTTCTCTTGATTTCATCTAATTCTTTTCTCTTCTTATCATTAGACTCTAACTTTTCTTTTGTTGATCTTACAAAAGAATTAAAATAATCTTTATTCATTTAAATACCCTCCATTAAAATATTAACATAAATAATAATTAGATAAAGTAATAAATAAAAGTATTTAAAAAGAATAGGAAATTAATGACCTATTCTTTATATTTAAAATACAAATTTATGAATTAAACACTCCATTTTCTTAAAGTCCATTCTTCTTTATGATGTTCTTTTGATAAAGCGAATGAATATGTATATGTAGTATTATCATTTAATCCTTCTACACCAGGATTAATTTTAGTTTTAAATACAGTTTTAATTATAATTACATACTTATTATTATATCTTTCTTGATACTCTTTTTCTAATGCTTGATTATTATTATAAATAACTTCATTTAAAGTAATATTAGTAAAGTCCTTATTAATTTTCTTTTCTACTAAACTAATCGCATCATTAATTTCTTTTTTACTATACTTATCACTTTTACATACACTTAAAGATACGTTAGATATATCACCAGGATGTACATAGTTAAAAAATACACTAACAAAAGTAGAAAATAATAAAACAAATATTAATAATAAATAAGGCCAAATATCATCCAATATTTTATTCATAAAAATCACCCTTACTAGTCATAAAAAAAGACGTTTATCTTACAGCTTCTACGAACGCCTTTTTATACATAAATCATAAACGCTTCCTACAATACTAATTTATGATTCATTTCTATCTATATCTATACAAAAGTATAAATACAAATACTAATTAAAACTTTATGGAATAACACATGCTATTTCCATTAACTAAATGTTAACATTTAAATATTTTAAAGTCAAATTTAGATATCCTTTTATCCTATAATAAGAGAAATTGGTGCATGATCACTACCATAAACATCAGTTAAAATAGTAGAATCTTTAACATTATTAATAAATTCCTTATTAACAATAAAATAATCTAATCTCCAACCAACGTTATTTTCTCTTGCATGTCCTAGATAACTCCACCAAGAATACTCTACTTTATCTTTATATAAATATCTAAAAGTATCTATATAACCTTCATTTAATAATTCAGTCATTTTAGTTCTTTCTTCTATAGTAAATCCAGCATTACGTTCGTTAGCCTTTGGATTACGTATGTCTATTTCTTCATGAGCCACATTAAGGTCTCCACAATAAACTACATTCTTCTTCTCCTTTAACTTATTCAAATAATCTTTAATAACACCTTCAAAACGCATTCTAGAATCCATTCTCTCTAAATTACGTTTAGTATTAGGTACATAACAAGTTACTAGATAAAAATCATCAAACTCTAAAGTAATAGTTCTTCCTTCATCATCATACTCAGTATCATCTATACCATATTTAACTGATAAAGGTTCTACTTTAGAATATATTAAAGTACCTGAATAACCCTTTCTTTTAGCAGGAAATAAATATTCTTTATATCCATCTATATGAAATGGATTTTGTTCAGGTAATACTTTAGATTCTTGTATACAAAGTATATCTGGTAATTCTTTATTAAAGAAATCTTCTAAACCTTTTTTATAACAGGCTCTTAAACCTGCAACATTCCAAGATATTATTTTCATAAATAACCTCCATAAGTAGTATAACACATAAAAACTTAGCATTATATGCTAAGTTTTTATACTACATACCTCTTTTATTTTTCATAGTTTCTAAATAATCTTCTATATTAGCTGACTCATTTATTAATTGAATTATAGTGTCAATTAACTCTTCTTTTTCATTATTAACTTCTAAGGAATAATCAATATTACCTTTAGCTATTTCTTTAGTTAAATAAACCATAGATCTTGGAGAAACATGATAATGATTATCATTACAATAAGAATATGCTTGATCTATAACATCATCATTAACTTCATATTTATTATCTTTAAATATAATAGTTCTATATAAGTCTTTTCTCCAATATGTTTTTTCATGTTGTTTAATTATTTCAATTTCTTTATGAAGTTTCTCTAAATATTCTCTATCACTTGGCATATGAAGATTTTTCTTTATAAAAAGAGCAATATTACTTGATGCTATATTACTACCAGTATTCATAAAATTCATAAAGTTACTTTTAATTAAATAAGGATAATTTTCTAAATAATCTATAATAACCTTAGCAAATTTATTTTTATCATCACTTGATAAAGCATTAAAATACAAATCAACTTTAGTAGAATTAAAATTTACTTTTTCATCATTTATAAATTCTTCAAAACTTAATTCTCTATTAGCAATTTTAATTGCATTTTCTTTAGAAAATTGAAAGAATTCTTTTTGAACATCACTTTTAACAGCTTTAATCTGTGAAGAATTTGTAAAACTCTCACCTTCTACTCTTTTTAAAAACTTATTAAATCCATCAATTGAATCTATACCATATTTTTTACAAAAAGAAGAAACTGAAATCTTACTATCAATATACTCCTTATATAATTTAAAATAATCTTCTTTAGATTTAATTGGAAAATTTGCTTTTAAATTAAAAAACTGTATTAATTCTCCATCTTCATTTAAACAATCCATATTATAGCCATTCTTATCTAAGCCACTTTCTAAATATATTTTAGAAGTTCTATCACATTTTCTTTGCACTTCTTCTATATTAGCTATATTAGCTGGTAAATAGTCATACCATTCTTTTTTTATATTATTAATAACTAAATTAACAAATGCATCATTATTTAATATTTCTCTAGATAAGTAAGATAAAGTAAAAGGAAAATCATTAATAGTTTCTATAATATCATTAAGATTTATTAAACCTTTATTAAATAAAGAATTAAATACCATATATCTATTACAAATAATATAAGCAATACAATTAGTCTTATACTCACCACTTAATAATCCTAATTTAACAATAGTTCTACTTTGACTAGTTGTTAATTGATTCCATGTTTTAGTATCAAGATTAAATCTTTCTAATGAATAATCTATCATATTAATTTTCCTTACTAGAAAGAATTTCTTTTAATTTCATTACTTTCTTTCCTTCTAAAATTAACAACTGTTCTAATTGTTCAATATTAAACTTTTTTAATTTACTCTTAACTAAATCTACACCATTATTCATAAACTTCCATCTCCATTTAATGCTTATTATATCTTATTTAATACTTTTTATAGCTTTTTTAATTACATTAATAGAATTTTCTAATTTATTCTCTTCTTGCTTAGATAAGGGAATATATATTTTATCTTGTACTCCATCCTTACCTACTATAGCAGGAGTAGAAATACATACTCCATTTTTCTTATCATAACTTGATACTGATAAAACAATCTTCTTATCTTCTAAAATTGCATTTGTAATTCTTACTAAGCACATACCTATTCCATAGTATGTTGCACCCTTCTTCTTTATAATTTCATAAGCTGATTCTCTAACTTCTTTTTCTATTTCATTTCTTTCTTTTCTAGTTAAATAATCACTTATTTTCTTATAAGCTAAGTTACAATTACTCCAAGGAATAAATTCAGAGTCACCATGTTCTCCAATTACATATGCATCTATATTTTTAGGACATACATTTAATCTTTCAGATAGTAAATATCTTAATCTTGCAGTATCAAGTGTTGTTCCAGATCCAATAACTCTATTGTATGACACTTTAGAATACTTTAAAGTTAAGTATGTCATAACATCTAATGGATTTGTAGCAACTATAAAAATACCCTTAAAATCATTATCCATAACATCTTTAATAATAGATTTAAAAATAACTGCATTCTTATTTATTAAATCCATTCTTGTTTCTCCTGGTTTTTGATTAGCACCAGCACATATTACACATATCTTAGCATCCTTAAGATCTTTATAATCTCCTACTTTAATATTAATATGTGATGGAGAATAAGCCATACAATGATTTAGATCTAAAGCTTCTCCCTTACATCTTTCTTCATTAATATCAATTAATACTAATTCATCTACATAGTCATGTTGATTAACTAATGCATAAGCATAAGCCATACCTACATTTCCACATCCAATTAATACTACTTTATTCATAAAAGCACCTCTTTTCTACCATATAAATATAACAAAAAAAGATGACTTAGTCATCTTTTTCTATTTAGTAATTAAATAATATTTTTTCTTACCTCTACGAATAATACTATAATTTCTATCTAAATCTAATTTAGTTTCTTCAGTTATTGCTTCACCATTAAGTGTTAAAGCACCAGAAGTAATAAATTCTCTAGCTTCTCTTCTTGATTGAACGATTTTATTATCTACTAAGAAATCTAAGATTGGTTTATCTTCTGCTTTTATTGTAGGTACTCCTTTAAAGATACTTAGAATATCTTTATCAGAAAGATTACTATAATTATTAGTAAATAAAGCTTCAGATACTTCTACTGCATGCTTATATTCATCTTCACCATGTAAGTCAGTTATTATTTCTTTAGCTAATGTCTTTTGAGCAAGTCTTTCTTCTGGCTTTTCTAAGTGTTTTGCATATATACTTTCTATTTCTTCTTTCGATAAGAATGTATATACTTTTAAATATTCTAATATCTTATCATCAGTAGCGTTTATTAAGAATTGATATAACTCATAAGCACTTGTTTTATTTATATCAAGCCATAAAGCATTACCCTCACTCTTACCAAACTTCTTACCAGTTGAATCAAGTATTAAAGGCATAGTAAATGCATATGCTTTCTTACCTAATTTCTTATTAATTAAATCTACTCCAGTTGTAATATTACCCCATTGATCAGATCCAGCAGCTTGCATTACACATCCGTATTTTTCATATAGATAGCAAAAATCAAACCCTTGTAACAAAGTATAAGTAAACTCAGCAAATGTAATACCTGTATCTAATCTTCTTCTAATGATATCTTTATCAAGCATATAGTTAACATTTATATATTTGCCTACATCTCTTAAAAAATCTAAGATATTAATATCTTTAGTCCAATCATAGTTATTTACTACACGTACATCAAGATCACCAAATATCTTTTCTACTTGAGCTTTAATAGAAGCTACATTATTAAGTACAGTTTCTTTAGATATTATTTCTCTTTCTGCAGTTGGTCTTGGGTCACCAATCATACCTGTAGCTCCACCCACTAAAAGTATAGGATGGTGTCCAGCTTTAGCTAGTCTTTTAGCCATGATTAAGGATGAGTAGTGTCCAATGTGAAGCGAATCTGCAGTTGGGTCAGTACCCCAGTAAAAAGTTGCATTACAAGAGTTAATTACATCTTTAATATCATCTCCTGCTTCATCTTTAATAAGTCCTCTCCATTTTAATTCATCATATAATGTCATAATAATCACCTTTCTTAAAATAAAAAGCATCTATAAATTGTAAGGGCGTTTATAACGCTTTACCACCTTACTTTATAGATGCTTCTACCTCTTTTTCTTTAACGCGTCATTGCGATTTAAACTCCCTGGGTTGTAAGGCCAAGTAATAACGTTTAATTAAATAATAACAATTAAATATTAACAAAATAATATTTATATAGCAAGCTTATTTAACTAAATACCAGTTACTTGCTACGTCACAGCTGGTTACTAGTGGTACAGATAGCTTAACTACATTAGTCATAACATCACTTACTATATTAGTTACTATATCTTTTTCCTCTTCTAAAATATCAAATATTAATTCATCGTGTATTTGTAATACCATCTTAGATTTAATATTGTTAAGTTTAAATGATTTAGATATTTCAACCATAGCTTTCTTAATAATATCTGCACTTGTTCCTTGAATTGGAGTATTAAGAGCAATTCTCTTACCAGCTTCTCTAACCATAAAGTTTGAACTAGATAGTTCTGGTATAACTCTTCTTCTATTAAATAAAGTTCTTACTACTCCTTCGCTGCTTGCTTCTTCTGCTATATTATCCATATATTCTTTTACCTTAGGATATAAGCTATAGTATTTTTCAATAAATTCTTTAGCTTCCTTTGGAGATATTAGTAAGTTTTCTCCTAAGCCATATCCAGATATTCCATATACTATTCCAAATATTACTGATTTAGCCACTCTTCTTTGATCTTTTGTTACATCTTCCATTGGTATTCCATATATTTCAGAAGCTACTCTTGTATGGATATCTTCATTATTATTAAAAGATCTAATTAAACCTTGCTCCCCTGATATATGAGCTAGTATTCTTAGTTCTACTTGAGAGTAATCCATAGATAAAAATAGATCATTAGAAGGAAGAAAAGCTTCTCTTATTTTTTTACCTTCCGCATCTCTTACAGGTATATTTTGTAAGTTAGGTTCAGTAGATGATAGTCTTCCCGTTCTTGCAAAGTTTTGTTTAAATATAGTGTGTATTTTATTATCTGGAAGAATATAGTTTTGTAGACCTTCTATATATGTACTATATAGTTTAGATGCATTTCTATACTCCATGATTAAAGGTATTATTGGACTATATTTTTCTACCTTCTTTAATGTCTTAGCGTCTGTTGAATAGCCACTTTGTTTTTTCTTTGGCGCAGGTATCATTAATCTATCAAATAATACCTCTCCAAGTTGTTTAGGTGAAGATATATTAAACTCTATACCTGCTATAGCGTATATTTCTTTTTCTAATTCACTTAACTTAATCTTATATTCTTCTTGCATAGATTTAAGTATGTTTTTATCACACTTAATGCCTTCTATTTCCATATCAGCAAGAACTGACACTAAAGGCATTTCTATGTCAGTAAATAATTCATACATATCGTCTCGTTTAAGATCTAAGATAGCTCTATCGCGTTTTTCAAAGATAAATCTAGATTTTAAACACATTTCTTTAACTAGATTATCCATTTCATATTTACCTTTATAAATATCATCTAAACTAGTTACTAAAGTATTATCTTTTTTACTTAAATAAACTGCTATGTCATCAACTGATCCATCATCTTCTAAAGCATATATTACTTGTAAATCAGTATTGCATTCTACTCTTTTAATATCATTATTATGAAGCAATACTATTAACTTTTTATAATCAAAAGTATATATTACGTTATCTCTTATTCTATCAAGTGCACTAGCTATTAAAGAAGGTTCTACAAAGTAATCCTTATCTTTAGTAGAAATAGATAAACCTAAGATATTAGCCAAATGATAGTTTTCTTTATCACATTCAATGTATATTGAATATTCACTTGATTCTTCTATTTCAAAAGCATCTTTTATTTTAATAACATCTATATCTTTTTTAGTAGCTTCTTTATGTCCATTTAATAAAGAATAGAATTCTAATTCTTCATATAAATTATCTAAATCTTCTTTATGAGGAGAAGTTATTTTTAAATCTTCTAATTCAATACTAAGCGGTACTTCACAAAATATTGTAGCTATTTCTTTACTCATAAATGCATTTTCTTTATCATTTATTAGTTTTTCTTTAGTCTTACCTTTAATGTTATCAATGTTATTGTAAACTTCTTCTAAAGTTGGTCCAAATTCTTTTAATAGTTTATATGCACCTTTCTCACCTATACCTGCTACACCTGGTATGTTATCTGATGAATCTCCTGCAAGTGCTTTTTCATCTATTACATTTATTGGATATACTCCGTATTCATTAAAGAATGTTTCTTTATTATAACGAATGTAGTCATGTTGTTTTAATAACTTCATATCTAATTTATCATTTATTAATTGTAATAAATCTCTATCAGAAGAGATTATAGTACCTTCATATTCACTTGATTCTTCTACTCTTCTTGCAATAGTACCAATAATATCATCTGCTTCATATGGAGCAAGTTCAAAATAAGGTATTCCCATAGCACCAAGTATCTTTCTTGCATAAGGCATTTGAGCTACTAATTCATCTGGTGTTTTTTGTCTTCCTTCTTTATAAAAGTCATACTTTTCTTTTCTAAAGTTTTTGCCAATATCAAATGCAACAGCCATATATACTGGATTTTCTTCCTTAATAATTTTATTAATCATTGAAATAAAACCATATAAAGCATTAGTAGGAAATCCTTTACTATTTCTTAATATTTGACCTGAATATGCAGTCGCATAATAGCTTCTAAATAATAAATTATTACCATCTACTAAGATAATCTTTTTCATACATCCTCCTAGTTATTTTCTTTATAAATTGAAGTGAATATATCAGGATTATCTTCACTTATATTTTCTTCATTAAAATCAATCTTAGGTAAATCAGTAATTGACGCTAAACCAAAGAAATCTAAAAATTCATGAGTAACTCCATAAAGATTAGGTCTTCCTGGCATCTTAGATTTACCTACTTCTTTTACTAATCCTTTAGAAATAAGTTTTCTAATTACATAGTCTGAAGTAAGTCCTCTTATCTCATCTACTTCAGCTCTAGTAATTGGAGCTTTATAAGCAATAATAGCAAGTACTTCCATTAAAGATGGAGAAAGATCTGAAGAAGAATTTGGATTAGTAAGTAGTTTTTCATAATACTTTCTATGTTCTTCTTTTGTAGTTAATTTAAAAGCATCTCCTAAAAATCTTATACGAATACCTCTATTAGAGTTTTGATATTCTTTTTGTAATAAAGTAAGTAATTCTTTAACCTCATCCTTAGATATTTCTAAAATGTTAGCTATATCATCAAGTTTTAAACCTTCATCACCTTGAACAAAAAGTAATCCTTCTAATACTCCAAGTAATTCATTGTTCATACTTTTTCCACCTCAATCTTACTAAAGTTGTTCTCTTGTTTTAATCTAATTTCTTTATCTTTACTCATTTCTAAAACAGCAAGAAATGTAGCAACAATATAATCTTTAGATTCATTTAAGAATAAATCTTCAAAGTAACACTTAGTAATATTACTTAATTTATTTCTTATAAAATTTATTCTATCTCCAACACTTACTTCTTTTCTGCTTATTTTAGTTTCTAATGGTTTTTTATAATTTAATCTCTTAATTACATCTAATAAAGCTTTCTGTAAATCTATTGGAGTAACACCATTATTAACTAGTTCTTCGCTTTTCATGTATTCCTTTAAACTACTAGGTACTTTTTCATATATTTCACTTCTCTTAAGTGCAAGTAGTTCTAAGTCATGACTAGCTTTCTTATATTTCTCATATTCTATTAGTTTATTTTTTAAGTCTTCCTCACTAGTAATATCAAATTCAGAAGTTGATTCACTCTCATCTTCATTTGCTTTACCAATTAGTTTTTTACTCTTTAAATGAACTAATGTAGAAGCCATTAGAAGAAAATCTCCACCTACATCTATATTTAATTCTTTTAAAGTATTTATATAATTTAAATAAGATTCTATAACCATTGAAATATTTACTTCATATAAATCTAGTTTAGTTTCTTTAACAAGACTTAAAAGTAAATCCATAGGCCCATCAAAATTTTCTATATGTATATCTATCACAAGCATCGCCTACCTAATTATAGCAATTAAATCGAATATTTAAAAGAAAAGTAGCTATTTAAAGATAAAAAAAGATATGTTATTCCATATCTTTTGCTTCTTCGCATTCATAACCTTGAGCTTCCATTTCAAAACCTACTACATTAACTGAAGTACTATTTTTATAGAAACCTACTTTATCAGATAATAAATTCTTATAATCAGCAGAAGTAATATCACCTAGACTAACACTTAAACTAAATATATTATTATTTAAGTTCTTAGTACTACTAGTATTTATTCCATCTACTTTATTATAATTTTTAAATTCTCTTTCCAAAGATTCATATGAATTTATATAAGTAGAATCATTTTCATTTAATGTTATTCTTCTTGTAATATCAGTTAAATTAAATGCTTTATTATTCTTTTTAAATGCATATTCAAATTCATAATTATTATTTGTACAAACAAAATAGTATTTATCTTTAACTTCATTCTTTAATACTATAATAGGATAATCTCCTTCATCTAGTACTTTAAACATAATTTTGTTTGGAGAACCAACTTTATAAGAATTACTTACATCAAAACTAAAATTAGAACTTGTTTTAATTGAATTACTATTATTTGTAAGTAAGTATCGTGATAAATAAGTATTATCACTATACAATTCAAAATAATACTTAGTATTTGATAAATTTATGCTTTGATTAGATTTATTAGTAGCAGTAAATGTAATAGTTTTATCTTCACCTAATTTAAAATTAGTAAAAGTTAAATCACCAAGTACTACACTACTATCAACTTTAATATCATATCTAACTTCTTCTTCTGTATTAGTATCAACATCTTCTTTTTTCTTATCTACTTCATCCTCTTTAGGAGCAATAATAGAAGTAATACCTTTAGCTTTACCTCCAATATATTCAGTAATATAAGGTAAGCCAATTATAAAAGCTAAAAATATAATACATAAGAATATTGTAAAAACTGGACCTCCAGAAGTTTTCTCTTCCAGAAGTCCAAGTTTAGTTGGCATTAAAGGTCTTGTATCTATAATAATAATTTCTTTTTTCTTTTTAGCCATACTACTCCCCTTTTCTAATTAATAATTAGTTCTTAGCGTTGTTAATGATAGCTACCTTAGCACTGAATGTTTTACCCATTACATCATTAGTTGCAGCATTATCAATCCATACATAAAGTTTATATGTAACTGATTCTCCTGGAGTAATGTTTCCTACTTCAGGTTTAACACCACCTGCTAGATCACCAGATGCAATGATAATTGATTTATCTAAATTTGTTAAATTAAAATTAGTAGTATCTGTATTTATATTATTAGCGTCAGCTGCAAATGTAGATAGTAAAATACCATTAGAAACAGCATTACTTCCTTCTACAATAGCAAATTTAATATTACTATTATCTAAAGTATTTGTTGTAAATGTATTTAATGTTACTTTATAACTTGTATTTACAGTACCATTGTTAGCAATTGTAAATGTAAACGGAGTAACTCCATTAACGCCTAATGCTTTAGCATCAGAAATTGGATAAGTATTATTTAAAGTAATTGGTGTATTAAGTTCACTATAACCAATATCATATACACCTACTTCAATAATATTTTCTTCTCCAACGGTTTGATAAGTCCATAACGCATAAGATTGAGCAAGATAAATACTTCCTACTAATAATAAAGCAATAACAAATAAAGAAACCTTATAAATTGTTTTCATATAAAACACTCCTACTTTCTAGTATACCTACTATTAAAATTATAACTACATTTTTATGATTAATCAAGAAAAGTGTTTACTTAGTAAACACTTTTTTTAATTGCTCTATTAAATTAGTTTTTCTATTTTCACCATAATCATTTGCAATAGCGTCTATAAATGCCTTAGATTCGCCAATTATAACTAATACTTTCCTAGCTCTAGATACACCAGTATAAATAAGTTTATTATAAAGCATTCTACTATATCCTTCTTCAATAGGCATAATAACTATTGGATAGTCACTACCTTGGCTCTTATGAATTGATATAGCATATGCATGTTTTATATTAGATAAATCTTCTTTTCTATAACTTACTTCACTTTGAGGATAACTAACAGATACTACTATATGTTTTCTTGGAACTACTTCTTCATAAATTCTTGTAATATATCCTACATCTCCATTAAATACATTGTTATCTGGGTCGTTAACTAGTTGTAATACCCTATCTCCTACTCTAAATATAGCGTCTCCACTTCTTACTTCATCTTTACTAAAACTAGCTGGATTAAGTAAGTCTTGCAAGCTTCTGTTTAAATTATCAATTCCATTAACACCTCTATACATTGGTGCAAGTACTTGAATATCTTTTGGATCGACATGTTTATTTTTATATAAAGAAACTATCTTAACTACATAAGCCAAAATATTCATCTTATCAGTTTCTATAAAGTTATAATCATCTTTCTTTTCTAAGTAACTAGATGATACTTTATTTCTTTTAATCTCTTGGCAAAGTGCAGGTATATAGCTATCTTCACTTTGTCTATAAATAGTTTCTAAAGATACAAATGGAAATAACTTAGATGCTACCAAATCATGTAAGGTAAGTCCTGGTCCAACGCTTGGTAGTTGTGCTGTATCTCCTACTAATACTAACTGAGCATCATCTTTAATTCCTTTTAAAAGTCCAGCAAATAATTCAGTATCAAGCATACTTGCTTCATCTACTATTATTAAATCTTCTTGACTCTTATTATCTTCATTAACTCCAAATTCTAATGTTTCTTTATTCCATTTTAGATATCTATGTATTGTTTTACCAGATAGACCAGTAGATTCTGCTAACTTCTTAGATGCTCTTCCAGTAGGAGCTAAAAGAGCTATCTTAGCATTTAAATCCATATAAGATAATTTATTATTTAAAATATAAATATCTACTATTGCTTTAACTATTGTAGTCTTACCTGTACCAGGTCCACCAGATATTATAGATACTCTATTTTGTAAGGCATTAGAAATAGCTATTAATTGTTCATCATTATAATCCATTCCTTCACTTGCTAAGTGATGAGCAAAATTCTTAATAGTAATATTTGGATAACTCATTTTACTCTTAAGTAATTTTGCTATATCTCTTTCTAAGTCATAGAAATGTTTTAAAAATATCTTATCTTTTATAAACTTAATATCTTTTGATTCTCTTAATATATCTTCTATTTGTTCATTTTCTAAAGTTATATAATAATTATTCTTTAAATAATCTGCTACTTCTTCTAAAAAGTAGTATGTAGATCCTCCCTCAAAAGACATAGCCATCATACCTTCTAAAGCACATGATATTACTCTATTTGTATCATTTGCTTCATGATCATATAAAAATATTTTATCTAAAGTTTTAAAAGGAATATAATCTCTAAAAGAATATATATTATTACTTGCTATATCTACTACTTTAGCTCCATACTTATTAACTAATTTAACAGCTTCTTTAAAGCTAAATCCTATATCTATTAAAGCATTAACAAACTCATCTGCTTCTTCGTTACGAATAATAGATGAATATATTTTTTCCATTCTATCTTTAGTAATTAAAGGAATACCTAAAAGGCTATTCTTATCTTTTTTAATTAAAGATATAGCATCATCTCCAAGGTGTTCATATATAGCTTGAGCTGTTTTAGGTCCACAGCCTAACACTAAATCGCTTGTTAAATAATCTATTACTGCTTCCTTACCCTTAACTTCTTCTTTTTTATAAGTATCAAATACAAATTCATAACCATATCTAGTATCTCTTTCGTATTCTCCATTTAAAGTATATTCTTCATCAGTATTTGGCATAGCAATAATACCCTTTATAGAAATAATACTACTTATAATATCTTTTAATTCATTAGATGCATCTTTTACTTTAAATCTAGCAATAGTAAATCCATCTTGGTTTTGATAAACAATAAATCTGATATTACCTCTTATCCATGCCATTACAATCACCAAAAGTAGTATATCATGATTTATTTATTAAATTAAAAAAAGATTTAGAAAATCTAAATCTATTTTTGTTGATATCCAAGTAAATATAATTTATATATTAAATCATCATAATAGTTATTAATATCTACATCTTTATTAGTCTTAGCTACATTTACTTTATACCATAATTGATATAATTCTTTATATTGACTAGCTCTAATACTTGCTTGAGCTTGATCTGTTACTTCCATTATATGAGAATAGTAATCATTTAAGGAAGCTATTATAAATCTATCCAATAAAGGATAATTAATTTGGCCAATACCAACTATCTCTCTTCTTTGACATCTTATAAAAGGTCTAGTAGTTTTTATATTAAAATTAGCTTCTGGGTCTATATGTATGATACCCATTAGTTTTTCATTATCTTTTAGTAATATTTCCTTTTTTAACATGTTATCAAACATTGTTAACACCCTTTTCTTCTATTCTTACTATAAATTTATTGTAACAAATAATAAATAATAAATCTATATTTAGTTATTAATTACATGAGCAAGAAGTATATTACCAACTAATTTATAAGTATGAACAGTATATACTTCTCCTCTATTTAACTTAGCATCAACTTTTACTTTTAAGTAATTAGAAGTAGTACCTACTGATATATCTCCACTTGTTTCTACAAGTAAAGATATATCTTTATCTAGGAACTTCTTATAATATTCATGTTCAAGTTCATCTGACACTTCAATTAATCTTCTAGCTCTTTCTTTTTTCTCCATACAACTTACTTTGTTAGGAAGTGTTGCAGCAATTGTTCCTTTTCTTTCAGAAAATGGAAATACATGTATTTTTGCATAATTTATTCTCTTACATGTTTCAATTGTTGTATTAAATAATTCTTCTGTTTCTCCAGGAAACCCTACAATTACATCTGTAGTAATAGCAATACCTTTTCTTGCCTCTCTTACCTTTTTAATAATTTCTTCATACTTATCTAAATCATATTTTCTATTCATTGCCTTTAATATTTCATTAGAACCAGCTTGAAGTGGTATATGTAAGTGATTTACTATTTTCTTGTTAGTCTTTAATTCTTCTAAGAATTTATCATTTAATTCAGTTACTTCAATAGAAGAAATTCTAATACCTTCTAAGCCATCTATCTTGCTTAATTCTTTAATTAAGTCAGTTAAATCATAAGGTAAGTCATTACCATATGAACCAGTATGAATTCCTGTAAGTACAATTTCTTTGTGACCAGAATTAACTAAGTTAGTAGCTTCAGTTACAACATCTTCCATTTTCTTACTTCTTATAGAGCCTCTTAAATAAGGAATAATACAATATGTGCAGAAGTTATCACATCCATCTTGTATCTTTATAAATGCTCTTGTATGATCAAAATTCTTTACTTGCATATCCATAAATGGTCTATGTCTTTTTTTATCTACTTTAACTATATCTTTATGATTAGATAGGTATTCTTCTATTAAGTTAGGTATTTCACTCTTTTCGTTATTTCCAACAACTATATCAATACCTATATCATGATATTCACTTTCCTTATTTTCAGAACTACAACCACATACTACTAATATAGCATCTGGATGTAACTTCTTGAAATGTCTTACCATTTTAAGACTCTTTGCATCTGCAGCATTAGTAACCGAACAAGTATTAACTATAACAATATCTGGATTCTTATCATCAATTTGATAACCATAATTTAATAAAGCTTCTTCTATAGCCATTGATTCATAAGAATTAACCTTACAACCTAAAGTATAAATATAAAATTTCATATTATCATTCCTAACTAAATTGCTAATGTATTATAACAAATAAATATTAAAAAAAGAAGTTACCTAAGTAACTTCTTACCAAC